>CAZWKH010000080.1:0-9584 GCA_964633885.1 uncultured bacterium
GGGCTGCGGTCCTCGATGATCCTCGTCGCCGGAGGGGTCCTCGCCAACTTCGTGCTCGTGCCTCTGGTGTGGCTGATCGGCCGGGACCTCGCCAGTCCCGTCTACCCGGCCACAGTGCCCATCGCGGGCATGACCGCCACGGAGATCTTCCGCGGCTATGTCCGGTTCATGGGGGTGGGTGCGATCGCCACCGCGGGGATCATCGGCATCCTGAAGTCTCTCCCCATCGTGGTCGGCTCCTTCTCCGTGGCTGCAAGGACCTTCCAGGCCGGCGGGCACGACTCGGTCGAGCGCACCGATCGCGACATCCCCCTCATGAGCATCCTGCTCGGCATCGTCCTGAGCGCGGTCGGGGCCGCGGTTTTCTTCGCCACCCTCGGCACCTCGATTCCGGTGGTGATCGCGGGACTCCTGCTCATGATCCTGTTCTCGTTCTTCTTCACCTCGGTGGCGGCCAACGCCATCGCCACCACCGCCCGCAACCCGGTCTCCGGAATGACCATGCTCACCATCATCATTTCCTCGGTGGTGCTGCTCAAGTTCGGCCTCTCCGGGACCACGGGGATGTTCTTCGTGATGGCCATCGCCGGCATGGTGTGCACCGCGCTCTCCGTCTCGGGCCAGACCATCACCGACCTCAAGGCCGGCTACTGGATCGGCTCCACACCCGCCGCGCAGGAGAAGGTGAAGTTCCTGGGCGGCGTGGCCGCCTCCATCGCGGTGGGCCTGACCATCGTCATGCTGGCCAAGGCGTTCCAGTTCGGCGAGGCGGCGCCCGGCGACACGCGCCAGGTGCTCGCCGCGCCGCAGGCGTCCATCATGAAGGAGCTGGTCGAGGGATTCATGAGCGGGCGGCCCGTGGCCTACATCCTCTTCGGCGCCGGAGCCATGATGACGCTGGTGCTGGAGATGCTCGGGGTGCCGTCGCTCATCTTCGCGCTGGGCATGTACCTGCCCCTCGAGCTCAACTCACCCGCGCTGGTCGGCGGGTTCCTCCACCACCTCGTTGCGCGCCGCTCGAACAAGGTGGGCGGCCGGACGGGCTCCCTCATGCGGGAGCGCGGAGTGATCATCGCCTCCGGACTCATGGCCGGCGGAGCGCTGGGCGGGGTGCTGGGCGCCGCGTTCCGGCTGTTCCCGAGCTACAGCGAAGACGGGATCCGCACGCCCTTCTACGACTTCGACCCCATCTCGCAGACCATTTCCGCCGTGGCCTTCATCGCTCTCTGCCTCTACCTGTGGTATGGAGCGATCCGCCGGCGCAAGGAGGACGCGGCCTAGGCCGGGTCCGCGGCCTCGGCGCGCCACGCCTCAGGCAGGAGCGCCGCCGCGTCGCGGTCCAGCAGCCAGAGCGTGTTGGGGGTGACCACCATGCGCGCGGGGTGGCGCGGCGAGGCCTCGGGGGCCAGGAGCGCATCCCGCACCGCCTCGGCCTTCTCGGCCCCGGCTACCAGGAACATGGTGCAGCGTGTGGAGCGCAGGGCCGCGGGCGTCAGCGACACCCGGGGCTGGCCGCCTGGATGGGCGGTGGCCACCGCCAGCCGGACGCCGAAGTCCGGCCACGCCTCGGCGGGGAACAGCGAGGCCACATGACCGTCGTTGCCGAGCCCCAGCACCACGAGGTCGAAGAGCGGCAGACGCTGCGCCCAGACCTGGAGCATCTTGTGCGTCTTTTCCGCCGCACGCTCCGGCGGGTGCTCCCCCGGGATGCGGATGAGCCGGTCCGTGGGCACGCCGAGCGGCGCGAAGAGGGCCTCGTTGGCCATGCGGAAGTTGGATTCCTCGTCCGTCACCGGGACGCAGCGCTCGTCCGTGAGAACGAATCGGACCCGCTTCCACGGCACGCGATTGCGCAGCGTGGGCGCGGAGAGGCGCTCGTAGACCGGAAAGGGCGTGCGCCCGCCGGCCAGGGCCACGCGCGACCCACTGGGGGCTCCGGCCAGGCTGTCGGTGAAGGAATCCGCAGCGGCATCCATCAGCGCCGTCTTATCCTCGTAGATCCTCAGGCGATGCCCTTCAGGCAAAGCGTCGCTCACCGCACCCTCCGCGGTCCCGCCGGACCGAGCCGGTTCCTCACAGGTCTCCCCCTTCGGGCCGGAGCAGGATCTCCTCCGGCACCACCGAGGCTTCCGTGGAGAGCGCCCAGAGGACCGCGTCCGCCACCGCCCGCGCCGGCATGAGCCGCTCGCGCGGGGGCGCTTTCGGCCGCTCCCACATCGCGGTGTCGGTCGCCCCGGGGATCACCGCGGTCACCCGCACCCCGGTCCCCGCCGTCTCCTCGCGCAGCACGCGGGTGAAGCCGAGGAGTCCGGCCTTCGAGGCGCCATAGGCCCCGCAGCCTCCAAACGCCGTGACTCCGGCCACGGAGATGTTCATGACGACATGTCCCTCCCGCGCGGCGAGCATCTCCGGGAGCAGCGCACGGGTGAAGAAGAACGGGCCGCGCAGGTTCGTCTCCATCGCGCGGTCCCAGACCTCCGTGGTGAGACGCCCCACCGGACCGTACTCGGCCACCCCGGCGTTGTTGACGAGGATGGAGATGCGACCCAACCGGGCGTGCGCCGCCTCCACCGCGCGGTGCACCTCCTCCTCGCGCCGGATGTCGCATGGGACGGCCGCGAAGCCCGCATCCCCCGCCGTGCCCTCGCGCGCCTCCCGCGCCAGGGCCTCGAGCGGATCCTGGCGGCGCCCGACCCCGGCCACGCGCACACCGCCGGCGAGGAGGCGCAGGACGATCTCCCGCCCGATCCCCGTCCCCGCTCCGGTCACGATCGCGGCGCGTCCCTTGAGCATCAGATCTCAGTCCGGTGCTTGAGCAGGTCGAGGAACTCATTGCGCGTCGCCCGGTCCTCCCGGAAGACGCCGAGCATGGCGCTGGTCACCGCCACCGAATGCTGCTTCTGCACACCGCGCATGGTCATGCAGAGGTGCGCGGCCTCGATGACTACCCCCACTCCCTGGGGCTGGAGCAGTTTCTGGATCGTCTGCGCGATCTGGTTGGTGAGGCGTTCCTGCACCTGGAGCCGGCGGGCGCAGACGTCCACGAGGCGAGGGATCTTCGAGAACCCCACGATCTTCCCGTTGGGGATGTAGGCCACGTGGGCCTTGCCGACGAATGGAAGCAGGTGGTGCTCGCACATCGAGTAGAGCTCGATGTCCCGGATGCAGATCATCTCGTCCGAGTGCTCCGTGAAGAGCGCCTTGTTGAGCACATCCTCCGGATCCTGGCGGTACCCCTGCAGCAGGAAGCGGTAGGCCTGGGCCACCCGCTGCGGCGTGCGCAGGAGACCCTCGCGGTCGGGATCCTCGCCCAGCTCGATCAGCAGCTCGCGCACGAGAGAGACCAGACGGTCGTCGCCGGACGGCTTCATGATTCGCTCCCTTCGGGCCCGTAATAATCCACGCTGTTGCGCTCCGTCTCGTAGAGGCGGATCCGATGGAGGATTCCCGGAGGCAGGGCGGGCTCCAGCACCTCCCAGGCCGCGACGGCGATGTTCTCCGCCGTCGGTATGCGCCCCTCCATGAAGTCCACATCGTGATTGAAGTCGCGGTGGTCGCAGCGGTCCCAAAACTCCCGAAGGATCACCGCCTTGAGCTCCTTGAGGTCCACGACCATGCCGGTCTCGGGGTCGGGTCGCCCGCGCACGGTCACCTCCAGGACGTAGTTGTGCCCGTGGCCGCCCTCGGTGGCGCACTTGCCGAAGATCGCCGCATTGCGGGCGTCGTCCCAGTCCGGATGGTGGAGCCGGTGCGCCGCGCAGAACGCGACGCGCTTGGTGAGGTAGAGCATGCCGTCCCGCTTCATCGGCCGTCCCCTTCCTGCGGCGGGGCGGCCGCCGCGCCGGACCGGCGCCAGGCATCCAGAAAGTCCGCGAGCCGCGCCCGCGGCAGCTTCCCCTGGGCAAGGCGCTCGTTGCCGCCTCCCTTGCCCCCATGGGGGGAGAGCGCCGCGCGCAGGGCATTCCCTGCATGGGCGGACCCCGCCGAGGGCGTGGCGAGGGCCACCCGGGCCTCGCCCGCGTCCGCGGAGGCGAGCAGCATGGGAGCGCCGCGCCGCTCGGCCAGGGCCATGGCCATGGGCGCGAGCCAGTCCGCGCGCCCGGGGCCCAGGTCCCGCGCGAGGGGCCTGCCGGGATCCTCCGCGCTCCATCGCTCGATCAACCCCTCGCGCAGCTCCCCTTCCGCCTGTTCCGCCCGCGACCGCTCCGTGCGAACCTCCTCCTGCAACGCGGCAACCCGGGCCGGCACGCCTGCCTCATCGGTGGACAGAGCCAGAGCGGCGGCGCGCAGAAACCGCCTGCTGCGCGCGTAGTCTCCCAGTGCCCGCGCCCCACAGACGAACTCGATCCTGAGCCCACCCTTCTTCCGCTCCCAGCGCAGGATCTTGATCGGTCCCACCTGGCCCGAGCGGTCGCAGTGGGTCCCGCAACAGGGGGTCGCGTCGAAGGTGCCCACGGCCACCACGCGCACGGGGCCCTCGGCGGGGGCCTCCCGGCGCAGAGGGGTGGGGACGGAGGCGGCGTCCGGATACCAGGCCGCCACGATGGGGAGGTCGCTCATGACCGCGATGTTGGCGGCCCGCTCGGCGCGGTCCATCGCCTCTTCATCCAGGTCCTCCCGGTGGAGGTCGATGGTGCAGCGGTCCGCGCCGAGGTGGAAGCCGACGGTGTTCGCCGCGCAGGTGTCCACGAAGGCCCGGCTCAGGATGTGCTGGCCCGTGTGCTGCTGCCGGTGGTCGAGGCGCCGCTCCCAGTCCACCTCACCCCGCACCGGGCCCTCGGCCAGCGAGCCCAGGATGCGATGCACCACCAGGTCGCCTTCTTCAAGAACATCCAGGATGGGGTACCCTCCCAGGCTCCCCAGATCGCAGGGCTGGCCCCCGCCTGTCGGATAGAAGGCCGTCCGGTCCAGGACGACATCGGTGCGCCCCTCCCCTGCCTGGCGCGCGCGCAGAACCCGCGCCTCGAAGGAGCGCAACATGGAATCCTCGTAATAGAGTCGCTGGGTGGTCGGCATCGGTCGCGTACCCCGGAGTAAGCCGATGAGTATACGCGAAGGCGGGACGGTCCGCCGGGCTTCCGCCGTTCTGCTATACTGTCTCGTGAGCACGACAGGCGGCCTTCCCTCCCTGGCTGGACCCGATCGGGCTCAGGAGTTGCATGCGTAAGCTGATCGCTCTCATCCTGGGATTCTCCTGCTGCGCCGCGGTGGCGCAGGCGGCCCCCCGCCTTACCCCCGGGTCGCCCGACGCAGCGTCCTTGCGCGGCGAAGCCCCCTTCCTCCTGACCCTCTCCTCCGGGGAGCAGGAAGCCTTTGAGTGGGCGGCTCCGGACGCCGGGCGCGGCGATGAGGATCGCGAGGCGGCCCGGATCGAGGAGCTGGCCTACCGCATCTCCTACGCGGGGGCGTTGCTCCTCACCGCGGACAGGCTCGTGCGCTCCTTCGACTCCATCCTGGAGAGCATGCAGATGAACACCGGGGACGGCACCAACTTCCGCTTCGTGCTCGAACCCAGGCGCCGGGGCTTCGAGGTCGGCCTGCGGCTCACCCGTCCCATCGGGTTCTGAACGCCTTCCTCGCCGGAGGAGACATGAGCGATTCCTGCCTCTTCTGCAAGATCGCCCGTCGCGAGCTGGACGCGGACCTCATCTACGAGAGCGACAGCGTCCTCGCCTTCAAGGACATCCAGCCCCAGGCACCGCTGCATGTCCTGGTCATCCCGAGGCGTCACATCGCCACCCTGGACGACCTGCGCCCCGACCATGGGGAGCTGATCGCAGACCTCATCCTCGCCGCGACCAGGATCGCCCGCGACCAGGGCTGCGCCGAGGAGGGCTACCGCCTGGTCTGGAACTGCCGCGAGGGGGCGGGGCAATCGGTGTTCCACCTGCATCTCCATCTGCTCGGCGGGCGCCGGATGAGCTGGCCTCCGGGCTGACCCCCAAAGTCCCCGGGGGCATCGGCCGATAACCCCCAGGGATGCCCGTAGTTTCTCGTCATGCCGCCCTCGAGGACGGCCATCAGACCCTGGCCCTGGTCGAAGGGCGCCGTGCCCATCTCGGATGGGCGGCCGGCGTCGCCGTTTGCCTGTTGATCCTGCTCGGGGCGGCGGTCGGCCGCCACGGCGCCTCGGTCACCCCGGATTCCGTCCAGTACCTCAGCACGGCCCATCATGTCGCGTCGGGCGAAGGCGTGAGGACCTCCATCACGGAGCTCTCGGTGCCGCCGCCCATGATCCCGCTTGGACCCTGGCCCCCTCTGTACCCGATCCTTCTTGGCGGATTGATGCGGGCCGGGCTCACACCCTACGAGTCCGTCCGCTGGCTCAACCTGGTCCTCCTGCCCCTGGCCATCTGGCCTCTGGCCCTGGTCGCGCGCCGCGCCGGGGGCCCGCGAAGCGCCGCCGCCACAGTCCTCGCCCACGCGCTCCTGTTCTATCCGGTCATGCTCTCCGCCTTCGTATGGTCCGAGCCCCTCTATATCGTCCTCTCCCTGGCGAGCCTGGCCTGCCTGGGTCGCGGGATGGCCCGCGAGAAGGGCTTCGCCTGGGAGATGCCGATGGGAGGACTCCTCGCCGGCGCCGCGATGCTGACCCGCTATGTCGGCTTCACCCTGATCGGGGCTTCCCTGGCGGGACTCTGGCTCCTGTCGCTTCACCGCCCGCCGCGCCGCTTCTGGCGCGATCTCCTCGGCTACGCGATCCCCGCGATCCTCCCCAACGCCCTCTGGCTGTGGCACAACCGTCGCGCGACGGGCTACTTCTTCGGGGAGGCCCGCCCGGAGGCCTGGTTCCCCTGGGACCGCATCCTCGCCGACACCGGCCGTACACTGGCTCTCGACTGGATGGCTCCGATCCTGAGGCTCGACATGCCCTGGGCGCCGGCCGCCGGACTGGCGGGCTTCGCCGGGGCGGCCATCCTGCTCGGCGTGGTCCTCAGCCGCCTGCGGCTCCTGCGCGCGGAGACCGTCGACGAGCAGGGAGGGCTCACATTCATCCTCTGGCTCTACGCGGCCGCCTACATCTTCGGCATGATCCTCCTGTCGCGCCGCGTGGGCTTCGATCCGGTCAACACGCGCTACCTGGCTCCGGCCTATCCCCCGCTCCTGGTTCTCTTGGCCGCCCTCATGGGGAAGGCGCTGGCCGGCGAGCGGCGGCGGCGGCCGCAGCACCTGGAGCGCAACCTGCTCGCCACCGCGCTCCTCCTGCTGGCCGTCCCGCAGGTGGCCAGCACCGCGCGCCTCGTCGCGCGGGCGGGCATGGAGGAACGCGGACTCACCGGGCCCTATTGGACCAGCAGCGCCTGGGACGACGCGTCCTGGGACGCGGATCCGGGGCTGGACCGGGTTCGCGCCTATGGCCGCGACGGCGCGCTCATCATCTCGAATCTCTGGGACCTGATCGGCATCCGCACCGGGCTTGCCACCAAGGCGCTCCCCGAGACCACCTGGCCGGGCTTTCTGGAGCGGCTCTGGGAGCACCCCGGAGCCGTGGTCGCCGTGCATCGCGGCATGCGCCCCTATCGCGCCACGGACGAGGACCTGCGCGCCCTGGCCGGGACCTCGGGGCGCCTGGCTCCGCTCGGCGAGACCGGCAAGTGGAGCTTCTATCGGGTCACCCCTCCCGCGGAGGTCCTCCCATGACGCGCCGCGCGATCCTCCCCGTCCTTGCCTTCGCTTGCGTCGCGGCTCTGGTGTTCCCCACCGAGGCTGCAGCGGACTTCGACGAAGCCCGGTGGACGGAGCGCCTCCAGGCCAACCACGCCTCCGCGGATTCCTCGATCGCGCTCGGCGACGAAGCGGCCCGGGCCGACCGGGCCCGTCTGGCCGTCCGCGCTTATGAGCAGGCGATCGCGGCCGCCTGGGACCGGCGGATGGAGGTCTGCGCGAAGCTTGCCTTCCAGTACGCCTGGGCGGGCGACCTGAGCCGCGCGAGACGCGCGTTTGAGCGCGCGCGTGCGCGGGATCCCGAGAACGCGGACCTGCGGCGTGGCGAATTGCTCGTCATGAACTGGATGGGCGACCACCTGGCGGCCTGGAAAGGCTACGAGGCCCTGGTCTACGGGAATGCCGGGCTGGAGGACCGGGCCGCCGCGTGGGCGGCCCTGGCCGTCGCTCAGGACTGGGCGGGGCGGCGGGACCGGGCTCTCGAGTCCACCCAATGGGCCCTGCATTTGGACCGCGCCAGCCGGGACGCGCGGGACCTCGACGCAAAGATCAGAGCGGGGCTGCGGCCCACGGCGGGTCTCTACTACGACGGGTCGGAGGACTCGGACCACTACCGGCTGAACGGGTTGTGGGCCGAGGCGGGAGTCTGGCCCCACCCGCAGCTTTCCCTCTCCCCCTTCGTGAACATCCTGGGCATCCGCCACCCGGACGCGCCGGCCATCGACGAGACCTGGGCGGGGCTGACTCTCTCCACCCAGCCCTGGACCCGTGCGAGTTTCTGGGCGCGCGGGGCCTGGCTTACCGACACGCCCTCGGGCGTCGAGTACACCCCCACCACCGGGACCGCCGCCTTCTCCTTCCGCCCCCACGACCGGGCACGCTTCGGCATGTCCGTCGAGCGCTTCGCCGTGACCTCGGTGCGGGTCCACCCCGAGAAGATCACCGGCACCGCCTTCGGCGCGTTTCTGGAGACCCGTCCCGACTGGCGCGGCCTGGCACGCATCGCCGTCGACCGCGCCCGCTACGACGCGGTGCGGGATCGCTGGGGAACCCGCTTTCCCGCCAACCACCGCTGGAATGTGACGGCCGTCGCGTCGAGCGAGGTTTGGTCCCCGGCGCACCTGCGGCTGGGACTGCTGGGGCGTCACCTGCGCTTCGACCGCCATCTCGACTACGGCATCTGGACCCCGGAGAAGTTCTCCGCTGGCGCGGCCACCGGAGAGTGGAACTGGGGCAGGCGGGACCTCTGGTCGCTCAACGGCGGCCTGGAGCTCGGCGTCGCTCGCGAAACGGGCGGCGACGCCACGCTCTACGCAGGATACCGGGTGGGGGCCTACCGGGTGCTCGGCTCGGTCGTCCTCGAGATCTCGGCGGGACAGTCCGAGGGCAATGTGGAGACGGGCTCGGGGTACGACCGGTTCTACGCCCACGCCGGTCTTCGCAAACGCTTCTGAGGAAGCGGACCACGAGGCGTCCTCCGCGCCCGCTCACCACCCCCGCACCGGGCCCTCCCGGGGCTCTGGCGCCTCCTCCACGCCTCCGGTAGACTCACGGCGATTTGTCGCCCATGCGGGGCCATGACGCCGTCCGCGGGGGGAGGGTCAGGAGGAGGAGGATCATGTCCAAGCCTGTGGAGTTCCGTAACGAAGCGTTCACCGATTTCTCGAATCCCGCCAACCGCAAGGCGCAGGAGGAGGCGATCGCCCTGGTTCGCAGCCGCCTCGGCCGCGAGTACCCGATCCTGATCGGCGGCAAGGAGTTCAGGACCCCGGAGAAGATCACCTCGATCAACCCGGCGCGCAAGAGCGAGGTGGTCGGCGTGTTCCAGAAGGGGACCGCCGAGCTGGCGCTGCAGGCGCTGGAAAACGGCTGGCAGGCCTTCGAGAGCTGGAAGCGGGTTCCGGCCGAGAAGCGCGCCG
>CAZWKH010000081.1:0-9548 GCA_964633885.1 uncultured bacterium
CGCTGGCCGTCGGGGCATCGTCTTGCGGAAAGAGCAAGCAGCCGGCGCCGGGAGCGAAAGACGAGCCGAAGAGCGTCATCGCGGCGAACGCGGACCCCGAATCGCTCTTCACCGCTCTCGAGTCGCGGCTTCTCGTCGCGCGCACGGTCGACGTGGAGTACGACATCACCTCGGAGGGGTCCATCCCTTCGTCGGTTCAGGGCGTGCTCACCGTGGCGACGGGGAACCGGGCCCACTTGTCTCCGGCCGGGACGTTCATGGACATGCCGGTCGACCTCGCGATCGTCTCCGATGGATCGCGCCTGAGCATCCGGAGAGACAGCACGATCGTCGAGGGGGCCACCCCGGCCTTCCTCAACGAGGCGATCGTCATCGGTCTCACCCGAATGGGCCATCTGCACAACATCGCCGTGTTGACCGGCGGCCTCCTGCCCGATCACTCGGACGGAGGGGCCGCGGATTGGGTGCGGCCCGCCAACTTCTCGCGGAGCGACTCGGTGGCGTCCCCCGATCCGACCTGGGTGACGGTGGCTTTCGACATCTTCATCGGGGACCGGAACGTGGCGCACGCGACCCTCTGGCTGGATCCCGCGACGGGGCTTCCGGCCGCGAGGGCACAGACGGTGCAGTTCCCTTCGGGGGCCATGCGCGCCGACGAGCGGTACCTGCGCTTCTCGCTGAACGGGGAGCCACCCGGCGTCCCCTTCGCCCTGGAGCCCTGAGCCGCGCCGGCGGGCGCCCCGCCCCCCGGCCGCAGCGCGGCTCCCGGGGCCGGCGGGTTTGCCGCTCCCCCGTCTCCCGTGCTATCCTCTTGCGCTTCAATCCACTAGACTGCCCGTACTGTCGCCCCGCCGGCGAGAAGGCGGGCGTCCGCCGGCGCGGCCCCTCGGCGCGCCGGACAGCATCAACCCGATCGCGAAGGGGTCCCCCGTTTCATGGGCCGTGCATCCACCAAGGCGCATTGGGACGCCTACTGGAAAGAACACACCGACCCCCATGCCACCTACGACAACGACGACCGGGTGATCAACGCGATCCTGGCCCTGGGTGAGGTGCGGGGGAAGCGGATCCTGGAGGTGGGCGCGGGCTCGGGGCGGGATTCGATCGAGCTGGCCCGCCGGGGTGCCCGGGTCACCGTACTGGACTATGTGCGCTCCTCCCTGGATGTGGTGGCCGCCAACGCCCGGGACGCCGGGGTGCCGATCGAGATGGTCTGCGGGGACGGGACCCGGATGCCCTTCCCCGAGGGGACCTTCGATGTGGTCTTCCACCAGGGGCTGCTCGAGCATTTCCGGGATCCCCGGCCGCTGGTGGCGGACAATCGCCGGGTGCTGCGCAACGGGGGGCATCTGGTCATCGATGTGCCCCAGCGCTGGCATGTCTACACCCTGGGAAAGAAGATCATGATCGCCCTCGACAAGTGGTTCGCGGGCTGGGAGACGGAATTCTCGATCCGGGAGCTGTCGCAGCTCGTGGAAGCGCAGGGACTGGTCGTGGTGGCGCGGTTCGGCGACTGGATGGTGCCGGGCTTCTTCTACCGCGCCGCACGCTACGGCCTGCGCGCGGTGGGGGTGCGGATCCCGCGCCAGCCCCGCCTGGGGCCTCTGGGCCGGATGAACGACGCCTGGCGGGACTGGTTCCGCCGCCGGCCCGCCGCGTTCTGGACCTTCGCCATGATCGGCGTGGTGGGGAAGAAACCGTGAGCCATCGCATCTGTGTCATGTCCTATCGCGACATGAAGCATCCCGAGGCGGGCGGCGCCGAGGTCATCATCCAGGAGGTGTTCTCCCGCATCGCCGAGCGGGGTCACGAGGTGACGCTGTTGACGGGCATGTTCCCGGGCGCCTCGGCGACGGACCGCATCGGCCCGCTGGAGATCCACCGCACCGGCAGCGTCTACACCTACAATGTGGCGGCCCCCCGGTACTTCAACCGCCGGCTGGCGGCGCGCGGCTACGACCTGGTGGCCGAGGACCTGAACAAGATCCCGCTCTTCCTGCCGCGCCTGGTCAAGGTGCCGGCCCTGGCCATCGTGCCCCACCTCTTCGGGACCACGGTCTTCCAGCAGGCGTCGATCCCGATCGGGGCCTATGTGTGGAGCCACGAGCGCTTCATCCCGCTGGTCTACAAGAACACGCTCTTCTCGGTCCTCTCCGAGACCACGCGAAACGACCTCATCGCCCGGGGGCTGCCGGCGGAGAACCTGCGCGTGATCCGCAGCGGCATGGATCACAACCTCTACAAGCCGAGTCCCCTGCCGGTCAACGCGAGGCCGCCCCGGGTCGTTTACCTGGGCAGGCTCAAGAAGTACAAATGCATCGAGCACCCGATCCTGGCCCTGCCCAGGGTCCTGGAGAAGGTGCCCGGCGCGGAGTACTGGATCGTGGGGGAGGGGGATTACCGGGCGGAACTCGAGCGTATTGCCAGCCGCGCCGGAGTGGCCGATCATGTCCGTTTCCCGGGTTTCCTGGGGGGCGCGGACAAGGTCCGGCTTCTCCAGGAATCGCGCGTCCTCGCCTATACCTCGCCCAAGGAAGGGTGGGGCCTTTCCGTCATCGAAGCCGGGGCCTGCGCCACGCCGGTGGTGGCCAGCGACTCTCCCGGTCTCTGCGAATCGGTGGTGGACGGGAAGACGGGGTTCCTCGTCCGCCATGGGGACATTGCGGACCTGGCCGGGAAGATGACGGCCCTGCTGAGCGACGACGCACTGGCGCAGGGCATGGCGGAGGAAGGGGTCCGGTGGGCGGCGACCTTCAACTGGGAGTCGTCGGCGGAGAACACCCTGAAGCTCATCGACGAGATCGTGGCCGGCCGGTCCGATCGCGGGAAGCAAGCGGGGAGGTAGCACGGTGACCACGCTGTCGCGACTCACCGAGGACAGGATCAACACGCTGGTCGCCTCGGTGGTCTTCCTGTTCACCCTGGCCGTCTACACCGTCACGATGACACCGACCGTGCCCTTCTGGGACAGCGGGGAGTACATCGCCACTTCCTACATCCTCGGCGTGCCCCACGCCCCCGGGACGCCTCTCTATGTGCTGCTGGGCCGGATGTTCACCTTCCTGCCTTTCGGCAACATCGCCCAGCGGGTGAACTGGTTCTCCGCCCTCTCCTCCGCGGTGGCCGTGCTCTTCACCTACCTCATCGCGGTGAAGGTGACCCGCAAGATCCTCCCCGTCTCCGAGGGGCCCGTGAACCGCCACCTGGCCTACCTGAGCGGAGTGGTGGGCGCGCTCATGGCCGCCTTCGCCACCACCTTCTGGGACAACGCGGTCGAAGCGGAGGTGTACGCCCCCTCCTGCGCGCTCATGGCCTTCGTGATCTGGCTCGCCTTGCGCTGGGAGGAGCGCGGCGAACAGGGGAACGAGGACGGCCTTCTGCTGGTGATCACCTACATGGTGGGGCTCGGCGTCGGGATCCACCTGGGCGTGGCGGTCGCCGCCTGGGCCACCGTCATCTTCGTCTTCACCTGCCGGCCCGGGTACCTGGCGAGGTGGGACTACCTCGGCTGGGCCCTGGTGACCCTGTCTCTGGCCACCGGGGTTCACATGGCCGCCTTCCTAGTGGCCCCGATCGTGCTGGTGCTCACCCTGGGCCTGTGGCTCCTGACCGGAAAGCTCCGGCGGCTGGCCATGTGGTCCGCGATCCTGTTCATGCTGGGCGTCTCGGTGCACCTCTTCCTGATCATCCGGTCCAACCTGGATCCGATCATCAACGAGGCCGCCCCCAAGACCTGGGACGCCCTCTGGAAGATGCTCATCCGCGACCAGTACAAGCCGCCGCCCATCACGGAGCGCAAGGCCGACTTCGGCTACCAGTTCGACACGATGTACCTGCGCTACATGTGGTGGAACTTCACGCTCTTCTTCGTGAAGGGGAAGGCGTTCTATCAGCTCCCCATCCTGCTCGCCGCGGCGGGGGCGGTGGTCCACCTCCTGCGGGAGCGCCGGACGGGGCTTCTCCTGGGCGTGCTCTTCATGCTCCTCGGCCCCGCCATGGTCGTGTACCTGAACTTCCGGGTGGGGGAGGTCCGCGAGCGGGACTACTTCTTCGTGCAGCACTTCATGTTCCTGGCCATCTGGGTCGGTGTGGGCGGGGCGTGGTTCGTCTCGTGGCTGGTCCGGCAGTTCAGAAGCCTCTCCACCCAGCAGTTCGCGGCCACCGCGGCGTCCTCGGCGCTGGTGGCCATGGCGGTGCTGCCCCTGGGGACCAATTTCCACCAGCACGACCGCCGGGGCTTCTATGTTGCACGGGACTACGCGCACAACATGCTGGTGGGGCTGGAACCCAACGCGATCGTCCTCACCAACGGCGACAACGACACCTTCCCGCTCTGGTACATCCAGGAGGTCGAGAATTTCCGCAAGGATGTCCGCGTGGTCAACCTGAGCCTGCTCAACACGGACTGGTACATCAAGCAGCTCCGGGATCTCGAGCCCAAGGTGCCCATCTCGTTCACCGACGCCCAGCTCGCGGTCATGCAGCCCTACCGGGCCGGCAACGGCCGGGTGATGATGATCAAGGACCAGGCGGTGGAGAACATCATCGCGACGAACAAGTGGCGCCTTCCGCTCTACCTGGCGGTGACCGTGCCAGAGACCATGGAGCTGGACCGCCAGCTGGTCATGGAGGGGCTGGTGTTCCGGATCCAGCCGGCGCCCACGGACAGGCGCATCGACCTCGAGAAGACCCTGGAGAATCTCAACCGGCGCTACAAGTACGAGGGGCTCCTCGTGCAGGATCCGACCGACTACGCGAGCGAGTTCGGGACTTACGACTCCACGGTCTACAAGGACGAGAACGCGACCAGGCTGGTGCAGAACTACGCCGCGGCGTTCAGCCGCGCCGCCCTGGCGCTCTTCGAGGAAGGCCGTACGGAGGAATCTCTCCGGGAAATGGACAAGGCCGAGGCCATTTCCCCCTACTTCCCCGGCATCGCCCTGGCCAAGGGAGTGCTGCTCGAGGAGCTGGGGCGCATGGATGACGCCGTCGCTCACTACGCGAAGATGCTGGAGCGCTATCACGGCGACTGGCAGATCGCGGTCCGGTTGGGCCAGGCGCTGCTCAACGACGGCCGCATCGAAGAGAGCATCCAGTACTTCGAGATGGCGCGCCGGGCGGCCCCCGCCGAGTACTACCCCTACCAGGGGCTGGCCAGCGCTTACTACCGGCTCAACCGCTACGAGGACGCGGTGGGTGTGCTGGAGCAACTCGCGGTGCAGCATCCGCAGGACGCGAACATCCGCGCCTACATCGACGAGCTGCGCCGTTCCATCCGCGCCGGGGAGGTGCCCGGAGCGGGCGGGGACACGGCTCAGGCCCCGAACGGTGGAGCATCGACGAATCCGAATGGAAACTGAGGGACGGCCGGCGGCGCTGGTGACGGGGGTGGCGGGCTTTCTCGGCTCGCACCTCGCCGAGGCGCTCCTGGATCGCGGCCACTCCGTGACCGGGGTGGATGCGTTCACGCCGTACTACGCCCGTGCGCTCAAGGAGGCGAACCTTGCCGGCCTGCGCGCGCACCCGCGGTTCCGCTTCGTGGAGGCCGACCTGCGCAGCGCGCCGCTCGAGAGCCTGGTCGCGAACGCGGCCTGGGTCTTCCACCAGGCCGCACAGCCCGGGGTGCGCGCATCCTGGGAGCGGGGCTTCGCCGACTATGTTGGCCACAACCTTCTCGGTACCCAGCGGCTCCTCGAGGCCTGCCGCGTCCCTGGGGTGAAGCGCTTCATCTTCGCCTCGTCCTCGTCGGTCTACGGCCATGTCGCCGAGGGATCCGTCGGCGAGGACGCCCCCGCGCAACCACTCTCGCCCTACGGGGTGACCAAGCTCGCCTCGGAGAAGCTCGTCGAGGTGTACCATCGCGAGTTCGGCCTGCCCACGGTGAGCCTGCGCTACTTCACGGTGTGCGGCCCGCGGCAGCGCCCGGACATGGCCTTCCACAAGATCCTGCTGGCGCTGCATCGCGACGAGGAGTTCCCGCGCTACGGCGACGGCTCGCAGGAGCGGGACTTCACCTGCGTGAGCGATGCGGTGGAGGCCAATCTCCTGGCCGCCGAGCGCGGCGGTGCGGGAGCCGTCTACAACATCGGCGGCGGGCATCCCGTCCCGCTGTCCTACGCGATCGAGGTGCTGGAGCGCGCGACGGGCCGGCGGGCGCGGGTGAGGCCGCTGCCGCGCGCGGAAGGCGATCCACAGCGCACCGCTGCCGATCTCACCCGGGCGCGCGAGGAGCTGGGGTACCGGCCGAAGGTGGCGGTGGAGGAGGCGCTGCGCATGGAGGCGGAGTGGTTCGCCGGGCCTTGCGGGCCTCTGGCCGTCATCGCGGAGGGGCGGGCATGAAGCCGTATGTGAGCGTGGTGGTCCCGGCCTACAACGAGGCGGAAAGCCTCCCCGAGCTGATGGAACGCGTGAAGAGCGCGCTGGCGGGCACCGGCCGCGGCTGGGAGCTGATCGTGGTGGACGACGGGAGCACCGACGGCACCCGCGATGTCCTGCGGCGCCTGGCGGCGGAGGTCCCCGAGCTGCGGCACCGCTCCTTCCTGCGCAACTACGGCAAGTCCGCGGCCCTGAGCGTGGGTTTCGCCGACGCGCGGGGTGAGCGGATCATCACCATGGACGCCGACCTCCAGGACGACCCCGCCGAGTTCCCGGCGCTCCTGGCCCGGATCGACGAGGGCTGGGACCTTGTCTCCGGCTGGAAGCAGGTGCGTCACGACCCGCCCAGCAAGACGGTCCCTTCCAAGCTCTTCAACGCAGTCACCGGCGCCGTGGCCGGGGTGAGGCTCCACGATTTCAACTGCGGCCTCAAGGCCTACCGCGCCCATGTGGCCAAGGGGCTTCCCGTCTACGGCGAGCTCCACCGCTTCCTCCCCGCGCTGGCCCACTGGCAGGGCTACCGCGTCACCGAGATCCCCGTGCTCCATCACGCGCGCAAGCACGGCCGGAGCAAGTTCGGGCCGAGCCGGTTCGTGAACGGATTCCTGGATCTCCTGATGGTGACCTTTGTGCACTCCGGCCGCCACAGCCCGCTCCATCTGTTCGGGCGCCTCGGCATCCTGCTGGGGGTCGTGGGCGGGGTGATCCTCTCCGGATTCGTCTACACCTGGGCCATCGGTCAAGCCGTCCGCACGCGGCCGCTGTTCTTCATCGGCCTCATCCTGCTCATCGTGGCCCTGCAGTTCATCTCGCTGGGGCTGCTGGGCGAGCTGGTGGTCAAGGGGCAGCCGCGTCCGCCCTACCAGTTCCGGGAGGAGGAGTGAGCGAGGCGCCGCTTCGCGCCGCGGTTCTGGCCGGCGGCCTCGGCACCCGCATCCGGTCCGTGGCGGGGGACACCCCCAAGGTGCTCCTGCCCGTGGCCGGCCTGCCCTTCATCGCTCACCTGCTGGGATACCTGAAGCGGCAGGGGATCGCCGAGGCAGTTCTCTGCCTGGGCCACGCCGCCGGGGCGGTGGCCGCCGCCGCGCGGGAACACGCCCCCGAGGGCCTCGCCATCCTCGAGTCGCGCGAGGCCCAGGCCATGGGCACGGGCGGCGCGGTGCGCGACGCGCTCGGACTCCTCGGCCCGACCTTCGCGATCGTGAACGGGGACACCTACTTCGACTCGCCGCTCGAGGATCTCCTTGCCCTGCACCGCGGGACCGGCGCCCTGCTCACCCTTTCCCTGGTGCGGTCGGGCCGCGCGGTGGAGAAGGGGACGGTCCGGGTCGCCCCCGGGGGGCGGGTGCTCGATTTCGCCGAGAAGACCGCCGAGGGGAGCGGGCTCATCAACGCGGGGGTCTACATCGCGGAGCCCCGCCTCTTCGAGGTGGGGCCGCCCGTGGGGCCCTGCTCCCTCGAACGAGAGATCATTCCCGAGGCGCTGCGGCGGGGTATGCCCGTCGCGGCCCGCCTCGTGGACGCGCCCTTCGTGGACATCGGGCTCCCCGAGGACTACCTGCGCGCAAGGGACCGTCTGCCGGGAGGTATCGCATGAGCGACCGGATTCATCGCGCCAAGGCCCCGCTGCGCATTTCCTTCTGCGGAGGCGGCACCGATGTGGACCCCTACCCCAGGGAGCGGGGGGGCGCGGTGCTGTCGGCCACCCTCGACAAGTATGCCTACGCCTCGTTGCGGCCCCGCCCCGACGACCGCCTGCGCATCCGCTCGCTCGACTACGACATCGTGACCAACTACGACCGCTCCAAGCTGGAGTACGACGGGGAGCTGGACCTCGTGAAGGCGGTGGCGCGCCACTTCAAGATGCCGGCGGGGGCCGACCTCTTCATCCACTCCGACGCCCCGCCCGGGAGCGGGCTCGGTTCCTCCTCCACCATGTGCGTGGCGCTGGTGGGGGTGTTCAGCGAGTGGCTCCAGATCCCCATGACGAGCTATGAGATCGCGGAGCTGACCTACCGGATCGAGCGCGAGGAGCTCCGCATCGCCGGCGGGCGGCAGGACCAGTACGCGGCCACCTTCGGCGGGTTCAACTTCATCGAGTTTCTCGAGAAGGTCACCGTCGTGAACCCGCTGCGCGTCCGTCCGGAGCTGCGGCACGAGCTGGAGTACAACCTGCTCCTCTGCTACACGGGCCAGACCCGGCTCTCCGCCAACATCGTGGAGAGCCAGACCCGCTCCTACCAGGAAGGACGCGAGACGGTGGTGCAGGCGCTGGACCGCATGAAGGAGCTGACCCAGGAGATGAAGACGGCGCTCCTGCTCGGCGAGCTGCCCGCCTTCGGCAAGCTGCTGCACGCGGCGTGGATGGAGAAGAAGCAGCTCGACGAGAAGATCAGCTCGACCCGCATCGACAACCTCTACGCTCTCGCGCGCCGGCACGGCGCTCTGGGGGGGAAGATCCTGGGAGCGGGAGGCGGCGGGTACCTCCTCCTCTATGTGCCCTTCACCAAGCGGCAGCAGGTGGCGCGGGTCCTCAGCGAGGCGGGAGGCGATGTCGTGCCCTTTGCCTTCACCGAGGGCGGGCTGGCCAGCTGGAGCGTGACCGCCTGAGAGGCGGTCCGGGGAGGAAGCGGTGAGAGCGCGCGGCGAGGTCGCGGCAGCGTGAGGTTCGTCCTGGTCGGCACGGCCTACCCGCACCGCGGCGGGATCGCGCATTACATCGCGCTCCTCGCCCGCGAGCTCGGCGCCCGCGGCCATGAGGTCAAGGTCGTCTCCTTCTCCCGGCAGTACCCTTCGCTCCTCTTTCCGGGCAAGACGCAGGTGGAGGCGGGGCCGGAGGCCATCCGGGTGGACTCGGAGCGGCTCATCGACAGCGTCGGACCCTGGAGCTGGTTTCGCGCGGCGGGGCGGATCGCCGGCATGCGGCCCGACCTGGTCGTCTTCAAGTACTGGATGCCCTTCTTCGCACCGGCCTACGGCACCATCGCGCGCCGCCTGCGCCGTCGCGGCATCCGCAGCTGCTTCCTCCTCGACAATGTGATCCCCCACGAGCGGCGGCCCGGGGACCTGGCGCTCACGCGCTACGCGCTCGCGCCGGTGGACAGCTTCATCGCGCAGTCGGAGACGGTGGCCGCGGATCTCAGGCGGTTCCGTCCCGACGCGCCGCTCCAGGA
>CAZWKH010000082.1:0-9499 GCA_964633885.1 uncultured bacterium
TGCGTGAAGGAGGACCCGCCGGAGAGGATCGTGAAGCCGTAGAGCGAGATTCCCAGGGATTCATCCCGGCTCAGGTTGCCGCTCTCGAAGTTGAGATTGGCGCCGAGGCTCACCCGGCTCCCCATCTCACGCGCCGCGGAGAGGGTGAACATGTCCAGTCCGCCCTCCGGCTCGTCGCCGCGCCCGTAGTTGACCGGCTGGTTGGCCGAGGTCACGACCAGGAACTCCGCCCGCGTCTCTTCCGCTTGGCCGGTGCGGGCCCCCCGCCGATAGGAGAGCCCGAACGCGCCGCGGGAGCCGAAGATCACCACCGGAACACCCAGGCTGACATTGTTGTATCCGAGCGACGAGGACGGGCTCACGCGGTAGCCCGAACTGGTCAGGATCGCGCCGAGCCGCCCCTGCGGATAGGAGGACACTCCCGCGCTGCCGGAGTAGAAGATGGCCTCGGACTCCAGTTCCACCTGGCGGATGCCGGTCAACGAGGCCGGGTTGAGCGCCATGTACTCCACGCCGCCCAGAAGCGCCATGCCGGCGCCGCCCATCCCGAGGGCCCGGCTCCCCTGGGGGACGCGGTCCAGGTTGAACAGCGAGAGAAATCCGTCCTCCCACGCTGTGCGCGCATCCACCGAGAGGGTGTCGATCGACTGCGCCCGCGCGGGCAGCGCCCAGGAGCACGCGGCCACGAGGGTCAGGACGGCTGCGAGAAGGCGAGAGGATGCTTTCAAGGCTGTTTCCTCCGGTCAGCGGTCGGGGGAGATCGGCTAGAGACGCGCTCCCATGATCCTGGTCACGACGAAGAAGGTGAAGCTCCAGAACGCGGAGGCTCTGGCCGTCTTCATCTTGTCGATGGTGACCTCTTCGACCTTGACGATTTTGTACGCGGGAATGGAGATGCGGTCGGTGCCGTCGGTGATCCGCAGCTGCGCGCCCTCCATGCGATCGCGCTGCAGGGAGAAGCGCTCGTACTCCTCCTGGACATAGGCACCGGAGAGGACGATGTTCCCCGCGTTGTCCATGTCCTCCACCCGCGCGCGGTAGACGCGCCCGAAGGTGGTGAAGGTAACGGCCTCTCCCTGGCGGATGTGACCTCGGATCGTCTCACCGTCGCGAAGGGTGACCACCACCAACTTGTTGGCGCCGAAATCGTCGACTGAGGCGGGGACTAGCTTCGTGCAACCGCTCACCGCTCCCGTGAGTAGCAGAGCCAGGACCACAACCGCCGCACGCCCGTTATGCACTGGAGATCCTCCCTGGATCGTCATGGGTATACCGAGGGCAGAACAGGTGCTGCCCGAGTAGTCCGAGAGGGGGAGCGCAAAGCGACCCAAGAGGATAGGCGAGGGGTCGCGGGGTGTCAAGAAGCCCGCGGAGCCTGAACGACCGGGGTCGCGGACTGCAGCTTAGATGAAATAGCGCGAGATGTCGAGGCCCAGCCCGTCCGCGTCGACGGTGCTCACGACCTCGTCGGGATATTCCCCGCCCTCGCCGCGCCGGGAGAGATCCAGTTCCGGGTATTCGCGCTGGATACCGTTGGCGTCTGTGATGGGGCGCACCACCGGCCGGTGGCAGAGGCTGGGGTCCTTGGACACCGCCATCACCACCGCCAGACGGCCGCTGGAGAGCCGGACGGCCGTGCCCACGGGGAACACGCCGATCATGTTCGCGAAGAGGCGCATCAGCACGGGGTCGAACTTGCTGGAGGCCTGGCTCATCATGTAGGAGAGGGCCTTATCGCGCGGCGTGGACTTCTGCACATAGACGCGCTTGGTGGTCATGGCGTCGAAAGCGTCGGCGATGGCCACGATCCGTCCGATGAGGTGCGGGTGGTAAGGCGACCGGAGTCTCGGGTATCCCCCCGCCGCCCCGTTGTAGTTCAGGTGGTGCTCGAAGCAGGCCAGCATCGACTTGAAGGCGAGGCTCGACAGCCCCCGCATCCGCACCAGCTCCTTCACCCCCATCTCGGGGTGGGTCTTCATGACATCCCACTCCTCGGGGGTGAAGGCTCCCGGCTTGCGCAGGATGTCGAGAGGGATCTTCGATTTCCCGAGGTCGTGGAAGAGCGCGGCCACGCCCAGTTCGGCGAGCTGGCTCCGCGTGAACCCGACGCGCTTGCCCAGGGCCAGGGAGTAGATGCAGACATTGACGGAGTGATAGAAGGTGTAGTTGTCGTGCGACTTGAGGGTGGTGAGCCCGAGGAGGGTGAACTCCTCGTCCATCATGAGGTCCACCATGTCCTGCACGACCCGTTTGGCGTGCCTGAGCTCCAGACGCTTGCCCAGGTGGGCGCTGTTCATGATGGCCCGGGTGACGGTGACGGCCTTGAAGAAGGCCTTCTTGCAGCGCTCGCGTTTGTCCACCTGCTCGGTTTCCAGGTTCAGGAGGTCGTTCATCTCCCGCACCGGACCCACCGAGAACGGAGAGTCGAAGGAATCGAGCTTGAGGTTGATGAGGGCGGCGGTCTCCTCGTCCCCCACCGTCTGCTCGTTGATGAGATCCACGAGCTGGCGCACCTCGTCGGGCTTCACCTTCCCGGAGACGAACAGGCTCCCCACGCCTCGGGTGGTCAGTTCGCTGATGAGGATCTCCATGAAGCCGTAGCCGGTCCCGTCCACCCGGAGCCGCACATCGTCCAGGTAGAGGAAGTCGCTGGCGGTGTGGAGACCGAACTCCCCGCGCGCCGCCACCGTGGCGTGGATCGCGGCGGTGAGGCTCTCCACGGCGGTCTGGCTCGCCTCGTTCGCCCAACCGTGGGTGCGGACGGTGCGCAGCGCGAGCTGCAGCGTGCGTACCAGCTCGCGGCCGAGGTGCTGGGGGTCCTCGGAGAGGCTCGCGGCGATGCGATCCAGGTTGGCCATCAGGCGGCTTCCTTGGTGATGGACTCGGCGCCGCGATCCCCCGCGATGCGCCGGAGGCCGGACTGCGCCGCGGTGCGCACGAGCGCCGAGCGGTCCTGAATCTGCGCGGTGAGGAGTTCCCTGGCCTCCTGGCCCCCGATCCAGCCCAGGGCCTCACAGGCACAGGCGCGCAATTCGTCGGCCTGTGTGCGCTTGAACAGGCTGCGGCGGTTGAGCGCGTCCCTCAGGATGGGGAGCACTTCCTTGCCCCCCGCGTAGCCCAGCGCCTCGTAGAAGGCCCGCTTCTCGGAGAGATCCCGCCGGTCGAAGTCCTTGTCCTCGATGACCACCAGGAGGTGGTGCAGAACACGGCGGCCGGCCAGCGACAGGTTGCGGGCGGCTCCCATGCGGATCCGGGGGTCGGAGTCGTGGAGAGCCTCCGCGAGGACATCCAGAGCCCGGCCCCGGCCCACCTCGCTCAGCGCGCTCAGCGCCTCGCGCCGGACCCGGAAATCGGAGTGGCGGAGGAGTTCCTTGAGCGGGCCCACCGCCTGCTCGTTCTTCATCGTGCCGAGGATGAGCGCGACATTGCGCACCAGGTACCAGCGCGGGTCCCGCAGGTAGGGCAGGAAGGGAGTCACATTCCCCTCCGCCTTCTCGATGAGCGCGTCGATGAGGTGGCGCCGCGCCCGGGCGCTCTCCAGCTCGCCGAGCAGTTCGCAGAGGCTTCCCACCGCCGGCGGCGGCAGCGCGCGCACGAACTCCACCAGCGACGCAAGGGAGGTCGCGCGGCCCGAGTCGAGATGGCGGACGAGGGCGGCACGGCGGGTTTCGTCCCAGGCCCCGCGCAGGGAGGAATCGATGACCGTGGTCATTGCGGAGCTCAGGTCGTCCCGGGTCTCGCGCACTTGGCGGAGGAGCCGGACGATCTCGGTTGCCTCGTGCAGCCGCCCGTCGCCGATGAGCCCCAGCAGCGCGCCGGCCAGCACCTGGACCAGCTCCAGGAAGGAGGCCTCGTCCTTCTCCAGGTGGAGGGTCTCCCCGATCACCCGCACGATGTCGCCGAGCATCCGGGGGGAGTCCTCCTCGGCGATCTCCTCCTGGATCCGTTGCCGCTCCGCGGGGGAGACCCCGAACAGCACCGGGTCGGTCTCGGTGCGGAGCTTGGCGCGGATCTCCTCCGCGATCTCGTTGGCCAGCCGGTCGCTCTCCTCGTCGTCCTCGAAATTGTGCATTTCGAGGTCCACATAGTTCATGAACTCGCGGCCGAACTCCTCGGGGATCGGGTCCTCCGCGTTCTCGAGATCGAGGAGGTCGTCGATGGCGATGTAGGTGATGTGCTCGAAGTGCCCTTCCCACAGCAGGGTCACGAGATCGTCCTCTCCGTCCACCACCTTCAGCGCGTTCTTGCGGAAGAGGGAGAGGAAGTCGAGCATCTCCTGCTGGGACAGGCCGACATGGAAGGTGATCTCGCGGATGCCGTCCCAGAAGAGCCGTCCCGGCACGGAGTCGTCGCGGCTCTCCTGCTCGAGCACCGGCTCGCCCCCGAAGAAGAACTTGCTCTTGCCCACCGCGAGGCGCACCGCGTCCATGATCTGGAAGGTCTCGACCATCCGCTCGACCGCTTCGTCCGCGAAACGGCGGCACATGGGGTTCTGGAGCGGATAGATGCGCACCGCCTTCACCGCCTTGGCCAGCGCGCGCGCGAAGCGCCGCACCTGCGCCGTCTCCGGGGAGGTTCCGGCGGGCGCTTCCTCCTCCGGCTCATCCTCGTCCAGACCGAGGATGTGATCGGTGAGGACGCTCTCGACCGGGGACGGCATGACCAGCGCGCAGGGGTCCTCTTCCCCCGTCACCAGGCGCAGCAGACCGCGCCCCTCCGCAGCCGTCGCGGGATCCTGTCCCTCGCCCGACTCGGAGCGCAGAATGTCTTTCCCCTCCCCAGGGGAAGGTCGCAGTTCGCCCACGCGCCTCTCCTCAGCCGTACAGGTGCGGAATGCCCTCTCGGGCCCAGTCCACCTGCGGTTATCGGCAGTCCGGGACGGGGTTTAAGCCCGGGGCGGGGCCAGGAGGGCACGGATCGCCTCCGCCACCGCCTCCGCCAGACGGTCGGGATCGGGGGCGGGGGCCTCAGGTCGCTGCAGGGTGGGCGCTTGCGGGGCGGCGGGGCTGCAGGTGATCGGGCGGGGATCGCCGGCCCCTCGGCGCAACGCCTCCAGGGCCGACACCTCGGCGGACCCCAGTACCCGGCCGCCTCCGAGCAGCCGGGCCACCAGCGCGATGCGCGCGAAATGCTCGAGGGTTTCCATGCGCTCCAGAGCCTGGTCCACGGTCGCCCCCAGGGTGACCGCTCCGTGGTTGGCGAGGAGGAAGGCGTCGTGGGAGCGGGCCGCGTCGGCGATGGCCGCCTCCACCTCCGGCGTGCCGGGGGTCGCGTAGGGGGTGAGGGGCACCCCGCCGAGGCTCATGGCCACCTCCGGCATGAGGCATTCGGTGAGGCCCAGGCCGGCGCTGGCGAATCCCACCGCGACCGGCGGGTGCGCGTGGGCGATCGCGCCGATGTCGGGACGGAGCCGGTAGACGGCCAGGTGCATGCCCAGCTCCGTGCTGGCCCGCGCGCCTCCGAGGCGGCGTCCCTGGAGATCCACCTCGGCGAAGTCCTCCGGCCTGAGCGCGCCCTTGCGCGCGCCGGCGGCGGTGACGAGGAGCCGCCCAGGGCCCAGGCGCGCCGAGAGGTTGCCGTCGCGGGCAGGCACCATCCCCAGCGCGTCGAGGCGGCGGCCGGCGGCGACGAGGGCTTCGATGAGGCGGCGGCGATCGATGACGGTCATGAGAACTCCACGGCCGCCATCCTATCGCGAAACCAGGTGCGCGTCATGGCCCCGCGGGGCTTTCCGCTTGGTCCTCGCTGGGGCCTGGGGGTATGATCATGGTCTCCCTTTCCCCCGCTCGGAGGATTCGTCATGGCGCCTGCCTACGAAAGCGGGCATGCCCCGATCGCGCGTACCGTCCTGAAGAGCCCGGTCGGGCCGCTCGGCCTCGTGTCCCGCGAGGACCGGCTGGCCGCCGTCATGTTCCTCCCGGAGACCGCGTCCTTCCCCTTCCTCGTCGAGCGCACCTACGGCCATGCCGGCGAGGAGCTGCGCAAACCCTTCGACGACGCCATCGCCCAGCTCGAGGAATACTTCGCCGGCCGCCGCCTCGTCTTCCGTCTGCCCCTCGACCTGGACCAGGGCACGCCCTTCCAGCGGCGGGTGTGGAAGGCCCTGCTCGACATCCCCTACGGTGCCACTGTCACCTACAAGGACATCGCCACGGCGATCGGGCAACCCTCGGCGGTGCGGGCGGTGGGCTCCGCCAACGGGAGCAACCCGATCCCGATCGTGGTTCCCTGCCATCGGGTGGTGGCTTCGGGCGGGAAGATCGGGGGCTACGGCGGGGGACTGCCGGCCAAGACCAAGCTGCTCGACCTGGAGACCCGCACGCGGATGCTTGCCGCGAGCCTGGGTTGGGGGGCGTCGGGGCTTCGCCCCCGGCGGCCCCAGTAGGGGTCCTCTCTACTCCTCTTGCGGAGGGTTGAGGAAATAGCCCAGCGCGAGGGGGAACCACTCCACCAGGTCCCCGGCCTGCAACCCGTAAACCGAACCCCATTCCTCCACGATGAAGTCCGCGGTCCACCCGTGCAGGTACACCCCGGCCACGGCCGCATCGAGGGGATCCACACCCTGGGCGAGGAACCCGGCGATGAAGCCGGACAGCACATCGCCGGTGCCGCCCGTCGCCAGGGCCTCCGAACCGGTGGGGTTCACGAACACCGACTCGCTCGCCGGATCCGCGATCACGGTGGGTGCGCCCTTGAGCACCAGCACCGCGTTCAGGCGGCGGGCCCATTTCGAGGCCACCTCGAAGCGGTGCGCGTGCAGCTCGGCGGGGTCCTCCCCCGTCAGGGCCAGGAACTCCCCCGCATGGGGAGTGAGGACGAGCTGAGTGGCGGCGTCGCCTTGGCGCAGGAGATCGGCCTGGCCGTTGAAGGCGAAGAGGCCGTCGGCGTCGAGCAGGGTGGGGAGATGGATCTCCTGGACGATCCGCCGGACCAGGGCCTGGGTGCCGGGGTGGCGCCCCGCGCCGGGCCCCACCGCAAGAGCGGTGAGCCGGCCCGGCTGAAAGAGGGCGATCGCGTCGAAGGCGTCCCGCGCCAGCGCCCTTGCTTCGAGCTCCGGCAGGGGAAGGGTCATGGCCTCGGTGAGCTTCGCCTCCAGGATGTCGTTCAGGCTGAGCGGCACTCCGGCGGTGACGAGCCCCGCCCCCGCGCGCACCGCGGCCTGGGAGGCCAGGGCGACGGCCCCGGTGAGCCCCGCGCTTCCTCCCACCACCAGCAGCCGCCCGCGATCTCCCTTGTGCATCTCGGGCTCGCGGTCGGGCAGCCGGTCGACGACATCCTCCGGCTCCACGACATAGGGGCGGAGCCCCGCGCCGCCTTCGAGCACATCCTCGGGGATGCCGATGTCCACCCAGCGCAGCTCGCCCACGAAGGAGCGGCCCGGGTAGAGAAAGTGGCCGCGCTTGGGCAGGGCCATGGTGACGGTGAGATCCGCGTGCACGCAGGCCCCCTCGGCCTCGCCGGTGTCGGCGTCCAGGCCGGTGGGGATGTCGACGGCGGCGATGGGCGTGTCGAGGAGCTCCAGCTCTTCCACCACCTGGGCCAGGAGCCCCCGGGGAGCGCCGCGGCTGCCGGTGCCGAGCAGCGCGTCCACGATGAGGTCGGCGTCCTCCATCTCGCGGCGGGCGTCCTCCCAGCCCGCGCCGTCGGAGGCGATGAGGGTCTCGCCGCGGGCGGCGGTCCAGTCGCCGTAAGCCGTTGCCGCGTCCCCGGCCAATTCCTCCGGGCGGGCCCCCACGAGGATCACCAGCGGCCTGAGCCCGCGCTCCTTGAGCACGCGGGCGGCGACGAACCCGTCGCCCCCGTTGTTCCCCCGGCCGGCCAGGACCACCACCGGCGCGTCCTCGAGATCGTGAAAATGTCCGAGGATGGTCTCGGCCACACCCCGGCCCGCCGCTTCCATGAGCTCGTAGCCCGGGATGCCGCGTACGGCGATGGCCTCGTGGTCCATCCCGCGCATCTCTTCGGCCGTCACCAGTCGTTTCATGGTTCCCCCCGCTCCCGTGATCCGGCGCCGCCCTTCGGGCGCAGCACCACCACCGCCACCGCATGCTCATGGGTATGGGAGAGGCTCAAGCGGGCTTCGTAGCCCGCGGCCGCACCGCGCAGCCTGAGCACGGGGCGGCGGCCGTCCTTGACGATCTCGACATCGTGCCATCCCAGGGTCGCGCCGCCGGGATAGGCCTTGGCGAAGGCCTCCTTGGCCGCGAAACGCGCCGCCAGCGACTCGGCGGGGCGGGCCTTCGACCGGCAGTAGGCGATCTCCTGGTCCGTGAAGTGCCGCTTCAGGAACCGGTCGCCCCAGCGGCGCGCCACCGCCCGGATGCGATCCACTTCCTCGATGTCGACGCCCACCCAGCAGTCCCAGGGATCCGTGTGCACGATGGTCGCCTCGCCTCAGGGAACGGCCACGCCGCCGTTGAGCGCGTCCACGATGCCGACCAGCTCCAGCATGTCGTGGATGGAATAGTCTGCGGGGTGCAGGTCGATGGACTCCTTGTCCTTCGACCAGGAATAGCCGTAATGCGCGAACACCGTGCGCATGCCCAGCGCCTTCGCCCCGGCCATGTCGCGGTCCGGCCAGTCGCCCACCATGAGCGCCTCCCCCGCCGTCACCTCCAGCCGGCGCAGAACGGCCTCGAAGGGCGCCGGATCGGGCTTGCGCTTGTTCGTGTCCTCGTAGGTGACCACATGGTCGAACACATGGTGCAGGTTCAGGTACACCAGCCTCAGCCAGGCGTTCTCGCGCGGGGCGTCGCTCACCACGCCCAGCTTCAGGCCCCGGCGCATGAGTTTGTGCAAGGTGAGGTGGACATGGGGGTAGGGCAGGAGCGCCGACTCCCGGGCCCGGCGGTACCCCACGATGGCCGCGGCGAGAAACTTGTAGTCGACCCCGCCCAGCTCCTCCTGGAGATAGCGGTTGAAGACATTCTGATACTCGATCCCCATGAGATCGTAGATCTCGCGGATGCGCAGGATGACCCGCTCCCGCACCGGGATGCCGCCGTCGGTGACGGGGAGCCGGGCGTCGAGCCCGGCATCCAGCATGGCGTCCGCCGCAGCCTCGATGGAGACCTCCTTCACCCGCATGAAATCGGTGAGGGTGTTGTCGAGGTCGAAGATGACCGCACGGATCACGAGCGGAACTCCTTCGGGCGGGCGGTCAGAGGAGCCGGACGGGGGGAAACGCTACTTCACCGAGGTCCCGATCGTGCGGCCGAGGGAGATCTCGCCGTTGTCGATCCGCACATTGAATCCGCAGTTGGGGTTCGAGCACACCCAGGCCTTGTAGCGGATCGGGGCTCCGTCGCGGCCGTAATCGGACAGCGGGAGAAGGACCCCAGTGTTGCACTTGAGACAGGCCGGAAAGGACTTCTCATCCATCGGCATCAGTCAACCTCCCATCCCTACCGGAAAGACCACGCCCCCCCCTCTGGTCACTGGGATCGCGCGGACTCGAAGGAAAACAGGGACCGCTAGTTTCCCGCCGCCACCGGGGCAA
>CAZWKH010000083.1:0-9373 GCA_964633885.1 uncultured bacterium
GGCGCGCTGGCCTCGAGCGGGCCCTACCTGGCTGTGGTGGAGGTGGAGGACGCCGCGAGCGGCCGCATGGAACGGTTCAAGAAGGCCTTCATCTTCACGCGCCGGGAGGCGGGATCGTGAGCCGGACCTCGCGGACGCCGCGCCTCGCTGCTCCCTCCCGCGCGGCCGCGCTCTGCGCGGCGGCCCTGCTGCTCCTGCAGGCCGGGGCCTCGGCGGGGGCCAGCCGCACCGGAGCCTTCGCTCCCGCGGATCCCGGGGTGCGGGCGGCGGCCATGGGCGGCGCATTCACTGCGCTGGGCGGAGAGCCCTCCGCCCTCTACTGGAACCCGGCCGCCCTCCACTACCAGACGGGGCGCTCGGTGGAGGCCTCCTACGCGGACCTCTACGGTCTCGGGTTGGCCCGGCGCACCTCGCTCACCTTCGGCACCAAGGCCGTCTACGATGTCCCCCGCTTCGTGCGGGACAGGGTGGAGGTGCGGCGCGACACCGCATCCGGGCCGGGCTACGCCTTCGGCGTCCAGTCCCTGTTCGTGGATGTCGACGGCGGCGGCTACTCGGAGATCGCGGTGGGCGGCGGCGCCGCATGGAGCTACGGAGACCGGCTCGCGGCGGGGGTATCGCTGCGCGGGCTCTTCGTGTCGAGCGACTTCGAGGATGTCTCCGCGATCGGCTACGACCTGGGCCTGGGGATCGGCTGGCAGTACTCGAGCCGTGAGCGCATCGCCCTGGCCGTGCCGCACCTGATGAGCCGTCTCTTCTGGCGGTTCGACAGCACCGAGCGGCTCCCGCTGGGAGTGGCGGCGGGCTGGTCGCGCCGCCTCGGCGCCCATGCGACGGTGAGCGCGGACGCGGAGCTGCGCGAGGGCGAGGACTCGCCCTACCGGCTGGCGGTGGGGGCCGAGGTGTGGATCGTGCCCCAGCGGCTCGCGCTGCGGGGGGGCTACCGCAGGCTGGACGGGGGCTCCGAGACCCTGGCCAAGCCCACCTTCGGCGCCGGGGTGCGGTTCAGCCGGCTGCGCCTCGATTACGCCTATCGCCTCGAGCATGAAGCGCTCGGGGACAGCCACAGGCTGGGGTTGCTCGCCGGCTTCTAGCGCTCGGAGGCGCCGTCTTCCCCGCCGCGCTCGCCGGGCGCGCCCACCCAGCTGCTGCCGTCGGTGAAGAACTCCTTCTTCCAGATCGGCACCTCGGCCTTGAGCCGCTCGACGAGATGGCGGCAGGCGGCGAAGGCCTCATCGCGGTGGGGGGAGCTCGCCACCGCGACCACGCTCGCCTCGCCGATCCCCACACGCCCCAGACGGTGGTGGAGGAAGACCGCGGTCAGGGGCCAGCGCGAGCGGGCCTCGGCGACGATCCGTTCCATCTGCGCCAGGGCCATGGGCTCGTGGGACGCGTACTCGAGGTGGAGCACCTCGCGGCCGCCGGAGGGGCTGCGCGCCGTGCCTTCGAAGAGGACCACCGCGCCTGCTTCGGCGCGCCGCGCCGCCGCTTCGAGCCTTGCTCCGTCGAGGGGTGCCCTGGTGAGGAGGACCACGGGAGGATCCGCCGACGCGCGCCCGGCTTCCGGCTCGCCCCTGCCGCTCCCGCCGCTCACCGGCGGGATGAAGAGCACCTCTGCGCCCTCGGCGAGGGGCGCGCGATCCTCCACGAACTCCGTCCCGCGAGCGAGGCGGCAGGCCAGCACCAGGTCCCGCCAGCGGGGGTGAAGCTCCGCCACGCGCTCGCGCAGCTCCGCGCCGGTGGCGCCTTCGGGAAGGTCCAGGGAGATCCGCTCCGCGCCCAGGGCCTCGCGCAGGGCGGCAAAGGCCAGGACCTCAACGCGCATGGAGGAGCCTCGGCGGGTACGGCCGGGGACCGGCGGGCGTCATGGGTCGCATCGCGTCATGTTAGCGCGGGCCCGAGGGAGCGGCCAGCGCAGGCGGCGGCTCCAGGAGCAGCGTGGCGAAGGCCTGGGCCGCGGGCTCGAGGCTCGCCCCGCGCAGCCTCAGAAGCCCCAGGCGGCGCTCCACCGTGAAGCGGCGCGCTGGGACGCAGTGGACCGCGCCGCGGCGGAAGGGCTCCGTGCTCACCGCCTCCGGGAGCACGCTCACCCCAAGACCCGTCTCCACCAGGCGCGCCATCACCGAGGGGCGGCCGATCTCCATCACCGGGCGGGCGGTGAGGCCCGCCCCGGCGAGTGCCGCGTCGATGAGACGGCGCGTGATGGAGCCGCGCGGGTAGGCGATGAAGGGCTCCTCGGCAAGCACCCGCGCCAGCGGCACCCCCTTGGCGGAGGTCGGCAGCACCAGGCCGAGGCGCTCGGCTGCAAGCGGCGTCACCTCCACATCGGCGGCCTCCACGGGCAGCGTGCCCAGCACCAGGTCGAAGCGCCCGTCGCGCAGCCGCGCCAGAAGCGGTTCGGTGGAGTTCACCTCCACCGCCACTTCGATCCCGGGGAAGCGCCGGTGAAAGTCCATGAAGGTCCTGGGCAGCACGCCGGTCGCGGCGGCGTCCGTCACGCCGAGGCGCAGCGCCCCGCGGGTGACGCCGCGGATCTGCTCCACCTCCTGGCGGCCGGCCTGCACCGCCGCCAGGGCCCTTCGTGCCTGGCGGGCCAGGGCCCGCCCGGCCTCGGTGATCTCCACGCCGCGCCCGCGGCGGTGGAAGAGCGAGGCGCCCAGCTCCTGCTCCAGCGCCTTGACCTGCAGGCTCACCGCGGGCTGGGTAAGGTGGCGGAGCCGCGCGGCGGCGGAGAGGCTCCCCGCCTCCTCTGCGGCCAGCAGGGTCCGGAGCTGTTCCAGGTCCACGAGGGGTCCTCCGCGGCGCCCGCCGGGTCCACCGCCGCCGCCGGCACCGGGGCCGCCGTCCGGGAGCCGGCCGCCGTCGCGGCCCGGCCACTCCATAAGCGAATCTTATCGATTCCATAGATACAATAAACTGGCCTGATCGTCCCCGTCACCCCCAGAATGCCCGCGGTTTCGCCAATCGATCGCTCGAGGAGGACCCCGACATGACCGCACCCGTTTCCATCCGTCCCGCCCAGGGCAAACTGGGCATCCTGCTCCCCGGCATGGGCGCCGTGGCCACCACCTTCGTGGCCGGCGTGGAGGCCGTGCGCCGGGGAAACGCGCAACCCTTCGGCAGCCTCACCCAGATGGGCACCATCCGGCTCGGCAAGCGCACCGACAACCGGTCGCCCCTCATCAAGGACTTCGTCCCCCTTGCCGCGCCGGACGACCTGGTGTTCGGCGGGTGGGACATCTTCGAGGACGACATGTACACCGCCGCCATCAAGGCGGGGGTGCTGGAGAAGGACCTCCTCAACCAGCACCGCGCGTTCCTGCAGGGGATCCGCCCCATGCCGGCCGTCTTCGACAAGTACTATGTGAAGCGCCTCGACGGGCCCAACGTGAAGAAGGGCGCCAACTGGTACGAGAAGGCGCAGGCGCTGATGGAGGACATCCGCGGCTTCAAGGAGAAGAACGGCTGCGACCGCATGGTGGCGGTGTGGTGCGGCTCCACGGAGATCTTCCTGCAGGCCACGGCGGCGCACCAGAGCCTGGCCGCGTTCGAGGCGGCGCTCAAGGCGAACTCGCGCGAGATCGCCCCGAGCATGGTCTACGCCTACGCCTGCCTCATGAGCGGCGTGCCCTTCGCCAACGGCGCTCCGAACCTGACCGTGGACATCCCGGCCATTCACGAACTGGCCCGGGACCGCGAGCTGCCCACCTCCGGCAAGGACTTCAAGACCGGGCAGACGCTCCTGAAGACCGTGCTCGCCCCCATGTTCAAGGCGCGGCTCCTGGGCGTGGCCGGCTGGTACTCCACCAACATCCTGGGCAACCGGGACGGCGAGGTGCTGGACGACCCCGAGTCGTTCAAGACCAAGGAGGAGTCGAAGCTGAGCGTGCTGGAGTACATCCTGCAGCCGCACCTCTACCCGACCCTCTACGGCAACATGTACCACAAGGTGCGGATCAACTATTACCCGCCGCGTGGGGACAACAAGGAGGGCTGGGACAACATCGACATCTTCGGGTGGCTGGGCTACCCGATGCAGATCAAGGTGGACTTCCTCTGCCGCGACTCCATCCTCGCCGCGCCCATCGTGCTCGACCTGGCGCTGTTCATGGATCTCGCGCACCGCTCGGGGATGCGCGGCGTGCAGGAGTGGCTGTCCTTCTACTTCAAGAGCCCGATGACCGCGCCCGGCCTCTATCCGGAGCACGACCTGTTCATCCAGCTCATGAAGCTCAAGAACACGCTCCGCCACCTCCAGGGGGAGACCCTCATCACGCACCTCGGCAACGAGTACTACGATTGAGCCCCGGGTCCGGGGAGGGCGTCCGCCCTCCCCGGGCCGCATCGCCCCCCGTCCCGGAAACCACGCCATGCGCCGGCACCGCCTCCCCTGGACCGTGATCGCCCTCGGCCTGACCAGCCTCCTGAACGATGTCGGCTCGGAGATGGCCTTCCCGCTGCTGCCGCTCTTCCTCACCGAGACCCTGCGCGCGGGGCCTGGCTTCGTCGGCCTCGTTGAGGGAGCCGCGGAGACCGTCTCCAACTTCCTGAAGCTCCTCACCGGGTTCTGGACCGACCGCGTCAGGCGGCGCACCCCGCTCGTGGCCGGAGGCTACGCGGTGGCCGCGCTGGGCCGCCCCTTCCTGGGACTGGCCACCCTTCCCTGGCATGCGCTGGCGGTGCGAGTCGTAGACCGCGTGGGCAAGGGCGTGCGCACCGCGCCGCGGGATGTGCTCATCGCCGAGGCGGCGGGGCCGGGTCAGGCCGGCCGTGCCTTCGGCTTCCACCGGGCCATGGATCACGCGGGAGCGGTGATAGGGCCGCTCCTCGCCGCGGCGCTCCTGGCCGCCGGGCTCGAGACCCGCAGCGTGCTCCTCCTGACCGTCGTGCCAGGGCTCCTGGCGGTGGCCGCGGTGCTCACGGTGCGGGAGGGCCGCGCCGAGACCCCCGCGCCCTCGGCGGCGCCCGCCGGCACGAGGACCGGCGCGACGGCCGACGAGGGCCCAGTTCCCACGCCCGCCGCCCGGCCTGCGCTGCCCCGTCCCTACTTCGGTTACCTGGGCATCCTGCTCCTCTTCTCGCTCGGCAACTCCACCGACGCGTTCCTCTTGCTGCGCGCGCGCGATCTGGGGCTCTCCGCGGCCGCGATCCCGATCCTCTGGGCGGTGCTCCATGTCGCGAAGATGGCGGCCGCGTACTACGGCGGGACCCTCGCCGACCGCGCCTCCCCCGCCCGCGTCATCGTGGGCGGCTGGGGCGTGTACATGCTCGTCTACCTGGGGCTGGCGGCGGCGGGCGAGCCCTGGCAGGTCTGGGCGCTCTTCGTCCTCTACGGCCTCTACTACGGGCTCACCGAGCCGGCGGAGAAGGTGCTGGTGCGCGCGATGGCCCCGGTGGAGGCGCGCGGCCGCGCCTTCGGGCTCTACCACTTCACCCTGGGCGCGAGCGCACTGCCCGCGAGCCTCCTCACCGCCTGGCTCTGGCGCTCGCTGGGCGCTCCGGCGGCCCTCACCCTGTGCGCGGCGCTGGCGGGAGCGGCCTCGGTGCTGCTGCTCGCGTGGCAGGGGCGGGCCCGACGGGGCGGCTTGGTCTCCTGACCCTCGATTTGCTATGCTTCCGGGTCCTTCAGAGACCTCGCGAAGCGATTGCCCAGGATTGGAGGAGGCGCCCGGCGCGGCGCCCGTTCCCAGGAGGCCGTTCCGTCATGCCGATTCCAGCCACTCAGATGCGCGTGGGTTCGATCATCCTCCACGAGGGGAAACTCCACCGCGTGGTCTTCAAGCAGCATGTGACCCCGGGGAACTGGCGGGGCATGGTGCAGACCAAGCTCCAGAATGTCGAAACCGGCTCGACCTCCGAGTACCGCTTCCGCTCCACCGACACCGTGGAGCCGGCGCGCCTGGATACCCACGAGCTCCAGTTCCTCTATCGCTCCGGTGACGACTACACCTTCATGAACCAGGAGAACTACGAGATGATCACCCTCTCCGGGGAGGTGCTGGGCGACGCCGCCAAGTACCTTCAGGAGAACATGGTCATCGTCGCCCAGTACTTCCAGGGGAAGGTGATCGCCATCGATGTCCCGATGACCGCGGTCTACCGGATCACCGAGACCGACCCCGCCATGAAGGGCGCCACCGCATCCGGAGGGGCCAAGCTGGCCGTGCTCGAGAACGGCATCCAGATCAAGGTGCCGCAGCACCTGGGCGTGGGCGACCTGGTCAAGATCGACACCCGCGACGACAGCTTCATCGAGCGGGCGAACGGATAGCGGCCCCCTCCCTTTGACAGACCCGCCCGCGCGCGGTCTAATGGTGGTCGGATCCGGGGTTTCCGACCGGAACCCCGTTCCGGGAAGGGCCATCACGATGCGAGTGTCGCGCGCGGTCACGACGGTCCTGGTCCTGGCGGCCCTGGCCTGCCCGATCCCCCTGCGGGCGCAACCGCCGCCCCAGGTCGAGCGCGCCCTGCGGGCCGTGTTCGGATCGGATACCCTGGCCGCGCAGGCCGCCCCCGCCGACAGCACCCCCACGCCCGGCACGGCCGCCTCCCGCACCGTGCTCTGGGCCGAGCTGGACGATGTGATCGGCACGATTTCCGCCCGCTACCTCGTCGACGCGATCGACGCCGCCAACGACCGCCGGGTCGAGGCGCTGGTGATCCAGCTCGACACCCCGGGCGGCCTGGACACCGCCATGCGCCAGATCATCAAGGCCATCCTGGCCAGCGAGGTCCCGGTGGCGGTGTTCGTCGCCCCGGAGGGGGCGCGGGCGGCCTCGGCGGGGGTCTACATCGCCTACAGCGCGCATGTGGCGGCCATGGCCCCGGGAACCAACCTCGGCGCGGCCACCCCGGTCAACATGGGCGGGCAGATGGACTCCACCATGGCCCACAAGGTGACCAACGACGCCGCGGCCTACATCGAGAGCCTGGCCGATCTGCGCGGACGGAACGCCGAGTGGGCCGTGCGCGCGGTGCGCGAAGCGGTGTCCCTCCCCTCCGACGACGCGGTGGCCCAGGGGGTGGTGGACCTCATCGCCACCGGGCCGCGCGATCTCCTGCGCAGGATGGACGGCCGGGTGACGGCGGTGCAGGGCGACAGCGCCCATGTCATCCGGAGCGCGGATGCGGAGATCGTCGAGTACCCCCCGTCGCTCCGCTACCGGATCCTCGGCATCCTCAACAACCCGAATGTGGCCTACCTGCTTCTCATCCTCGGCTTCTACGGCCTCTTCTTCGAGTTCTCGAATCCCGGATCCATCTTCCCGGGTGTCATGGGCGGGATCTCCCTCATCCTGGGACTCTTCGCCCTGCAGAACCTGGACATCAACTACGCCGGGCTCCTCCTGATCGTGCTCGGCGTGGTGCTCTTCTTCATGGAGACGCAAGTGACGAGTCACGGAGTCATGGCCATAGGCGGCACGATCGCGCTCCTGGCGGGGTCCATCCTTCTCATCGAGGCCCCGCAACCCTTCCTGCGGGTCTCGCTCAAGGTCATCGTGCCGGTGGTGCTCGCCACCGCCGCGTTCTTCATCTTCGCGGTGACCATGGCGCTCCGCGCCCAGCGGCGGAAGGTGGTGAGCGGCCGGGAAGGGCTGCTGGGGATGGTGGCGGAGGCGCGCACCCCCCTGGCCCCGGTGGGTCAGGTCTTCGTGGCCGGCGAGCACTGGACGGCGATTTCCGCCACCGGCGCCCCGATCGCGGCGGGAACCCCGGTCGAGGTCGTCGCGGTGGATCATCTTCGGCTAACCGTCAGGCCGGTCGCCTGAGGCGCACCGGCCCGAAAGGAAGGATGTCATGCCCGTCGGAATCGGAATCGTCGTCGTCTTTCTGTTCATGCTCGTCTCCAGCGCGGTTCGCGTGCTGCGAGAGTACGAGCGGGCCGTGGTGTTCCGTCTCGGGCGCTTCGCCGGCGTGCGCGGCCCCGGTCTCTTCCTCCTCATTCCCGTCGTCGACCGCATGGTCAAGATCTCGCTGCGTGTCATCACCATGGATGTCCCGCCCCAGGATGTGATCACCAAGGACAATGTGTCGATCAAGGTGAACGCCGTGCTCTACTTCCGCGTGGTGGACCCCCAGGGGGCGGTCATCTCCGTGGAGGACTTCTACTACGCCACGAGCCAGATGGCCCAGACCACGCTGCGCAGCGTGGTGGGCCAGCACGAGCTGGACGAGATCCTCTCCGCCCGCGAGAAGGTGAACATGCAGCTGCAGAGCATCATCGACGAGCGCACGGATCCCTGGGGGATCAAGGTGACCTCGGTGGAGATCAAGGATGTGGACCTGCCCCAGGAGATGCGCCGGGCCATCGGGCGCCAGGCGGAGTCGGAGCGCGAGCGGCGGGCCAAGGTCATCAACGCCGAGGGCGAGTACCAGGCCTCGGAGAAGCTCGCCATGGCCGCCCGGGTCATCGCCGCAGAGCCGGTCGCCATCCAGCTCCGGTACCTCAGCACCCTCACCGAGATCAGCACCGAGAGAGGCAGCACGGTGGTCTTCCCGATCCCGATCAACTTCGTGGAAGGGATGGGCGGGCTCGCCAAGCGCCTGATGGAAGGGACGGCCCCGGCCAAGGGTCCGGAGACCGGGACCTCGGGAACCCGGACCTGATCCGGCTCCCGTCCCGGGAGGACACCATGAAGCTCCTGCGGATCGCGCCCGCGCTGCTGGCGTGCGTGCTGGCGGCCCTGCTGACGGCCTGCGAGGACTCGTCGTCGTCGGATCCCATCGCGCCGGACCCGCTGGCGATGCGCGCGATCGCCGCGGACGCGGGGGGAACCGCGGTTCTGGGCGCCCAGGCCTACACTCTGGGTCTCCTGGCCGAGGCGTCACGCTCGGCGGCGGGAGGCCGCTCCCTCCCGCCGAGCCTGGCCCTGGGCGACACCCTGCTCCCGGGCGTCCTCACCTGCCCCGTCGTGACCACGCAGGGTGGTGCGACGAGCTTCCTGCTCCGATTGGAGTACGGCGGCGGATGCGCGTCCCGGCTGGACGGCGTCACCACCAGCGGCCGGATCGAGTTCAGCGTGGCGATGCCTCCCCCCGACGGCCTCGACCTGACCGGCGACTTCGCCGGCTTCACCCGCGGCGGGCATAGCGTGGACGGCATCCTCGACCTCTCCGGCGCGGGCGGCGTGGAAACCGTGATCGCGACCCGGGCCCTGGGCGTGAGCGGGAGCGGCAGGACGCTCATCCTCGACATGGACCTCGTCCTCGAGAAAGTGGAGGGCGGGTCTCCAGGCGATCCGCTCTACTGCACTGCGTGGCGCGTCCCCAGCGGCTCGGCGAATGTCGAGGGATTCGTCGGCTCGGAGGATATCTCCTTCCTCTTCTCGGTGGCCGACACCCTCCTCCTCTCCACCTGCTGCGCCTACCCGAC
>CAZWKH010000084.1:0-9306 GCA_964633885.1 uncultured bacterium
CGGGCTCGGGGGCTACCCGGCCAACTCGCAGCGTCTCGCGGAGGAGGCGATCTATCTCGCCGACCCGACGATCAACTTCGCCGACTACGACAACGAGGGACCGGACGGGGTGCCGGATTCGGGCGACGACGACGAGATCGTGGACGGGTTCATCATCGTCCATGCCGGATCCGGACGCGGCGAGGGAGGCACCACCCCGAACGACTTCATCAGCGTGCACTGGTGGACGCCGGATCCGGTCCCCGTGGACGGGGTCTTCGGCAGGTACTTCACGCTGAATCCCGAAAACGGCGAGATCGGCATTTTCCTGCACGAGATCGGACATCTCCTTGGCCTGCCCGACCTCTACGACACGGACGGAGGATCGGCCGGGATCGGGCAGTGGTCCATGATGGCGGGCGGCTGGACCCTGGACGGCGGCCGGACTCCCGCCGACTTCGACGGCTGGTGCAAGAGCAAGCTCGGGTTCGTGGATGTGAAGCGGGTCTTCCTCAACAGCCCGGGTGAGGCGATCGCCCCGACGGCGGTCTCCGGGCAGGTGTACAGGCTCTGGGCCGACGGCGGCGGCACCTCGGAGTACTTCATACTCGAGAATCGCCTGCGCACCGGCCTGGACGCGTACATTCCCGGCGAAGGGCTCCTGATCTACCATGTCGACGAGCGGGTGGCCACCAACCGGAACCCGAACCACTACAAGGTCGCGGTGGAGCAGGCGGACGGCCTCTACCAGCTCGAGAACCGCTTCGCCTCGGTGTCCTTCGGGGACCCGGGCGACCCCTACATCGAGGGACGCGAGTTCGGCCGCACCAGCGACCCATCGAGCTTCGCCTACGACGGCACCGAGAGCCATGTCGCAGTCTTCAACATCGGCCCCCCCGATGCGACCGGAGCCCGCGTCGCGGATCTCCATGTCGAGCCGGGCGCGGTGGTAACGGTGGACGACATCCAGCTGGTCGAGATGGAAGGGAACGGGGACGGGATGGTGACGCCGGGCGAGGTCGCGGGCATCCTTCCCCGCCTGGGCATCGCGCGCAAGGGGGTCGTGAACCTCGTCGTCTCCCTCCGGTCGCTCGATCCGCGCGGAGAAATCGTGGACACCACCTGGGCGGTTGGAACACTGCCCGCCGGCAGTTCCGCCAGCCCGCCGGAGCCGCTCCGGGTGCGTGTCGTCGGGCTCCTCCCGACCGATCCCTACGGCCTGAAGGTGGAGCTGACCGCGCAATGGGACGCCGCGCCGCGCCGCGTCGTTCCCGTGGAATTGGGCCTCGGCACCCTGCGCGGCATCGTGGCGGATTTCAACCTGCCCGAGCATGGCTGGACCCACGCGCCCCTGCGGGTGACCGCGGTGGACCAGTGGCTCTACGGCCCGACCTTCGGCCTTGCCTCCACACCCGGCTTCAAGTACGGGAGCTATCCCTACGGGTTCGCCAGCGGGGCCGACGCGGTCCTCACCTCCCCGGTCATCCTCCTTCCACCGCACGCCATCCTCCAGTACGACCAACTGGTCGACATCACTTTCCCCGACACGACAGTGTACTTCGCCGGAGGGATCATCGAGGTCTCGGCGAACGGAGGAGACTGGCAGCAGGTGACCCCAGAAGGCGGCTACCCCGAGTACTACGGCGGGGAGACGCCGGGCTGGCTCGCGCGACCCATCTTCGCCGGGCGGATTCAGGGCGGCGCCTTCCACACGGTGCGCGTTCCGCTCGACGGACTCACCGGCGCGGTGCGGATCCGCTTCCACTTCAGGGCCGAGAGAGGCTCGAGCAGCGGCTCGGGCTGGCGGGTGGACAACATCCGCGTCCTCTCCGACCCGACTCCCGTCCGGGTCGTCGCCGCCTCCGCCGTCGTCGACGGCGGCGATGTGAGGCTCTCCTGGGAACTGGCCGAGCCCCTGCCCGCCTTCGTGCGTTGGCGCAGGGGGAGGGAGGACGAAACGGCCGAGGCGGTCAGCGGGTGGACCCCGGCCGCGGTCTCCGACATGTTCATCGATCCCGGCGCGGCGGCCCGGGCGCCTCTGCGCTACTGGTTGGACGGGAAGGATAGGGACGGCCGGGTGGAAACCTGGGGTCCCGTCGAGGCAGTGACGGGAGCAACATCCATGGGCTGGGGCCTCGTCCAGAATCCTTTCCGCGGGCCCGCGCGTTTCACCTGGTCCGCGCCTCTCCGCGAGGAAGCCACGCTGGAGATCTTCGACGTGCGGGGGAGACGGGTGGTGGGGTTGCATATCCCTGCCGGCCTGGTCCGATTCGATTGGGATGGAAATGGGGAGGACGGGCGCGCCCTGCCCGCAGGCATCTATTTCGCCCGGTTCGGGAGGGAACCCCTCCCGCCCCTGCGGCTGGTGAGGCTCCCGTGAAGCGCATCCTGGTTGCCGCCCTTCTCGCCGCCGCGTCCGGTCTCGGCGCGACCTGGCAGCCGGAATCCCAGGAGGTTCCGGTATTGGAGCTGAGCGTCAACCTGGGCAACGGGCAGCCCGTGGCGGTGGACCCCGAGGGCCGTGTCTTCGTCCTCTTCCAGAACATCGTGAACGACTCGACCTACCAGGTCGGTTGCCTGGTGCGCGGTGCGCAGGGCGACTGGATGAGCGCAGAGGTCCTGTCCCCGGATCGCAACTCCCGCAATCCCAGCGTGGCCGCGGGCAGGGATGGGCGGGTTCATGTCCTCTGGGAGGACATCGTCGACGGCTCCGGGGAGATCATCCACAGGGTTCGGGAGGCGGATGGAAGCTGGAGCGAGCCGGTCGCGATCGCCCCGGCCCCCGGGGTCTCCAGGGAGCCGGTGGTCGCCGTGGACGCATACAACCGCGTCCACGCGGTCTGGATCGATGCGCGGTCGGGGCTTCCGAAGATTCTCCACGCCGTTCTACCCCCCGGCGGAGAATGGGGTGAACCGACCGTCCTGAGCCCCGACGCGGACAATCCCGACCAGCCCTGCGTCGACGCCGATGCCGTGGGCGCTGTGCATGTCGTGTGGCGTGACCGGGTCGGCTCCGTGCGCACCGGGGTGAGCTACGACCTGTTCTACCTGCGCGTGGACGGGACGGACCTTCCCGGCGCCCCCGTCCCGCTGGTGACCCATGTCTCCATCGCGCAGTGGCCCTCCATCGCGGCGACCGGGGACGGCGTACTCCATCTCGTCTGGGTCGACAACCGCGACGCCTTGCAGGGGTCCTACTTCGAGGTCTACTACAAACGGTTCCTTCCCGGGATCGGCTGGGGCCACGAGAAGCGCTTCACCCGAGACTATGTCGACCACGCCCGTCCTATGGTGGCGGTGGGTGCGGGTTCCACCGTGAATGTGGCCTGGGAGGATTACCGGGACGGCAACTCGGAGATCGGCTTCCGCCAGATCACCCCGGAACTGGGGTGGGATCCGGCGCCCACGCGGATCAGCATGGACATCTCCTCCTCCCAGGCCCCAGCTCTGGCCGCGCTCCCCGGCGGCGGCTTGCTCGCCCTGTGGACCGATGCCCGGGGCTTCGGCGACTTCCGCCTCCTCACGCGCAGCGGAACCATCCTTCCTCCACGCTGAGCCGCGGGATTTACCCCGATCGCGGGGCCAATCCCCCCACTGCGCGGGGATCCGCAGGGACCGCGCCGTCCCGGCCGGCTCCGCGCGCGCCCGGCCCCTCTCACGCATCGCGCTGCGAGGAAACCGCTTGGGCTCCGGCCCCTGAAAGGGATCCTGGGGTGGCATGCCGGTTGCTCAAGAGTAAGAGCACGCGCGGAACACACCGGCGCCCCGGAATGAAGCGGTGGTTTCCCTGCGGTGTTCGTGACGACCTGCGTTGAGACGTTGATCCGCCAGAGTAAACACAGTTCACCAGGCACACGGCATCTGCGGGGAACGAAGAGGGCCGGCCTCAGGGCCGGCCCTTTCTTCATGCCCTCGCGTTGACACCGGTTCCGGCCCTTTGTTAGCGTCGCGGCGCCATCCGACACCATCGCTTTTCCAGGAAGGAAGGGCTCCCTCCATGGCCACCCGCGCGCAAGGTCTCCTGCTCGGCTGCCTGGCCTTCGTCACCATCGGCGCATTCCTTTTGGTGGCTTCCTCCCTGCTCCTCTCGCGATCCTGGCTGGGCGGCGACCTGGGGGCCCTCGCCGGCGGGCGGGTCGGCCTCGTCGTGCTGGAGGGGCCCATCACTGCCTCCCGGGCCCTGGTGGAGGAGATCGACGAGAACCGCAAGGACCCCAGCGTGAAGTCGGTGGTGGTGCGCATCGACAGCCCCGGTGGGGAGGTCGCACCCTCGCAGGAGATCCACGCCGCGGTGACGCGCCTCGCGCAGGAGAAGCCCGTGGTGGCATCGCTGGGCGGCGTGGCTGCCTCGGGCGGCTACTACGTGGCCGTCGCCGCCGACTCCATCCTGGCCGATGCGGGCACGCTGACGGGGAGCATCGGCGTCATCTTTGCGTACCCTTCCGCCAAGGCCCTGATGGACAAGCTCGGCGTCCGCATGCATGTCTACAAGAGCGGCGAGCTGAAGGACATGGGCTCCTACGCGCGCGAGCCCACCGAGGCGGAGGGCGCCGTATTCGACGCGCTCATCGCGGATGTCTACGACCAGTTCGTGACCGCCGTGGTGGAGGGCCGCGGGCTGGAGCGCGAGCGCGTGATCTCCCTCGCGGACGGCCGCGTCTTCACCGGCCGCCAGGCGATGGAGATCGGGCTGGTGGATCGCCTCGGCGGGCTCCACGAGGCCGTGGCGATGGCGGCGGGGATGGGTGGCCTCCCCGAGGACCCCGTGGTGGTGCGCAAGGCCAGACCCCGAGTGCCCCTCCTGGACCTGCTGAGCACCCTCCTCGGGGATGGGGCGCGGGCCGGGTGGGGGCCTCGGCTGGAGTACCGCTTCCGCTAGCCGGCCCCCGCCCTCAGGCCCTCCTCTGGTGGACTCTTTCTTGAACCACCCATTATCTTGTGGTATTGTGGCCGCAGTCGGTCTGTTCTCGCGGGCGCGTTCGACCCGAGATTGAAGTTCCTGAGATCTGGAGACGGCTTCCGGTGCCCGCGTCGTGTCGATGGCTGAAAACGCCTGCTCTTGTGATACGGTACTCAACGAGCGCCCGGCGCCCGCCCTCGGGCGGGCCACCGGTCGGATCGTTTTTGCCCCCAACCGCCACGGCCTCGGCCGGGCCGCCGGAGGGGGTGAGGGTCACGGATCCTTGGTTTTGCCAGAGCGGTGAGTTCGGGAGCCCCGCGCGCGGGGCTTTTCCGTGGGGAATGGAACCCGCCGTGCTGTTGGGTGTATCTGGAGCCGATGGGCGGTCCCCGGCCCATCCCCCGGCGGTCCGCCTCGTGGGCGGTGCGGAGGAATAGAATGGCGAAGAACGCGGTGAAGGAGCGGCGGAAATCTCCTCGTATCGATACGCGCCTGGCGCTCCAGGTGGAGCGGGCGGCCAAGCCGGCCACGGAGCGACCGATGACGACGGAGAGCCTGAACCTCTCGAGCGGCGGTCTCTGCTGTCAGGTGCGCAGCTATGTGGAGCCTTTGACGCGGGTCGGGCTCACGCTGCTCCTGCCGTCCTTCGGCAGGAAGGGGAAGAAGACACAGGTGGTGACGTGCAACGGCGTGGTCGTCCGCTGCGACACGCATACCCCGCACCAGGAGTACGAGCTGGCCTGCGCGTTCACCGACATCAAGAAAGAGGACAAGCTGCTCATCGAGGAGTACATCGGCTGGCGGCTGATGCAGGACCTCGTGGACGAGCGGCTCTCCCAACCCTGACCCGGGCCCGGCCCGGAAGTCGGATTGAAGGCGCGTTGATGAGATTGCTCTCCCGATCCCGCTTCAGGCGCCGGGCCTTCCCGAGCCACCGCCTCGCCGCCCTCGCGGTTCCGCTCCTGATCCTAGGGGCGGCCTCTCCCGTCTTCGCCGTGGACAAGTTCGCGGCGGAGTTCCTCAAGATCGGGGTGGGAGCGCGGGCGCTCGGCATGGGCGGTGCCTTCGTCTCCATCGCGGACGACGCAAGCGCCACCTACTGGAATCCTGCCGGGATCGTGCAGCTCTCCTCGCGCGAAGCCATGGGGATGCACGCCAGCCAGTTCGGGGGCGTCGTGGCCCACGACGTGCTCGGCGTCGTCACCCCCCTGCGCTCCGGGGCGCATCGGGCCGCCGTGGGGCTGACCGTGATCCGCCTGGGGGTGGACGACATCCGCGTCACGAAGGACGCGGTTCTTCCCGAGACCGACGAGAACGGCAACCCCATCCTGGACGAATCCCGCATCACCAAGAAGAGCGCCTACGACCTGGCGCTCCTGCTCACCTACGGCCGCTCCCTCGGGGACCGCTGGGCGGCCGGGGCGAACCTCAAGCTCATCCGCCAGTCCCTCGTGGGGGAGGGGGCCAGCTTCGGGATCGGCGCCGACCTCGGCCTGCGCTACCAGGCAAGTTCCTCGGTGGCCTTCGGGGTGAGGCTCGCCGACGCCACGACCACGCAACTCTACTGGGACACCGGACGGAGGGAGACGGTGGCGCCCACCGTGACCCTGGGGGTTCACACGACCCGGAACATCGAGGCGCTTCGGGGCTCGGTGGCGTTGGCGCTGGACACGAACTGGGCCTTCGAAGGACAGGAAGCGGATCAGTTCGAGACGGGCAGCCTCTCCGGAAGCCTGAGGCCGGGATTCGAATACCGCTTCCGGGAGACGGTCGCCCTGCGGCTCGGCTCCGACGCCGGCCGCTTCACCGCGGGCGCCGGGGTGCGGTACCGGCAGGTCGGCGGCGACTACGCGTACCTCTCGCACGACGAGCTGGACGGGACCCACCGCGTCAGCGCGCTCGTGCGCTTCTGATTTCCTGCCGGACGCGGCGCGGGAGCGCCGGGGACTCCGGCATTCCGCTCGAAGAGGAGGGGTGGTGCGATGAAGCGCGTCATGGCGTTCGCGCTCGCCGGGGGGAGAACGCGCGGTCTCTCCGTGCTCTCCCAGCCCCGCTCCGTGGCAGCTGTGCCCTTCGCGGGCAAGTTCCGGCTTATCGACTTCACCCTCTCCAACTGCGTCAACTCGGAGATCTCCGACATCGCCGTTCTGGCGCAGTACGCCCCTCTCTCTCTGGCCCAGCACCTGGGCCGCGGCGAGCCCTGGGACCTGGACCGCCGCGACGGGGGCGTCCAGATCCTCCAGCCCTACGCGCGGCAGGAAGGGGCGCGCTGGTATGAGGGGACCGCCGACGCCCTGCGCCAGAACTTGGATGTGATCGAAAACTCCGGAGCCGAGCGGGTCTTCCTCCTCTCCAGCGACCTCATCTACAAGATGGACTATTCCTGGATGCTGCAGCACCACCTCGACTCGGGGGCCAAGGTGACCCTGGCGGTGGGCAATGTGCCCTACGGAGAGACCGCGCGCTTCGGGATGGTCAAGGCGGATGAGACCGGCCGCATCGAGGAGTTCGTCGAGAAGCCGGCCGTGACGGCTGCCCGCCTCGCCTTTATGGGCGTCTACCTGTTCGACGCGCCCTTCCTGAAGCGGATCCTCCTGGAGACGCGAGGGGCGAACCTGATCCTGGACGTACTCATGCCCTTCATTCACGATGCGAGCCTCGTGCGCGTCTACCCTTTCGGAGGGTACTGGGACGATGTGGGCTCCCTGCCGCATTACTTCCGTGCGCACCAGCGGCTTCTAGGCGAGGACCCTGCCCCCAACCTCTATGACCACGGATGGCGGATCTTCACCCGGAGCGAGGAGATGCCCCCGGTGGTGTTCCACGAGAGCGCGGAGGTGGTAGACAGCCTCGTCTCCAACGGGGCCGTGATCGCGGGAAGGGTGGAGCGCTCGGTGCTCTCCCCCGGGGTGCACATCGGCCCCGGAGCCGTGGTGCGGGACGCGGTGCTGCTCAACGGAACCTACATCGGACCAGGGGCGGTGGTGGAGCGCACGGTCATCGACAAGAACGTCATGGTGGGCGGCGGGGCGAAGGTGGGGCGCATCGACGCCGACGCCACCTGCGGGTGCCCGGAGTTCGAGGGCATCACCCTGGTGGGCAAGTGGGCGCGGATCGCCGACGGGGCCAGGGTGGAGCCGGGGGTCGTGGTGGCGCCCGGTGAGCCGATGCCGGAGGTGGAGCACTACGCCCGCATCGGCGAGGTGACTCTGTGAGCAGCGTGTATGTGATGATCCTAGCCGGCGGAGTCGGAAGCCGGCTGTCCATCCTCACCGAGCAGCGCGCCAAGCCGGCCGTGCCCTTCGGCGGCAAGTTCCGCATCATCGACTTTGCCCTCTCCAACTGCGCGAACAGCGGCCTCTTCGATGTCGGCCTGCTGACCCAGTACCGGCCGATGTCCCTCATCGAGCATGTGGGAACGGGGCGGACCTGGGACCTGGACCGGACCTTCGGCGGGCTCCAGATCCTGCAGCCCTACCTGCAGGCCGAATCCGGGGAGTGGTACCAGGGGACCGCCGACGCGGTGGCGCGCAACCTCATCCAGGTCACCCAGCGTTCGGTGGAGGATGTCATTATTCTCTCGGGCGACCATGTCTATGCGATGGACTACCGCCCGCTCCTGCGCTTCCACCGTGAGCGCCGGTTTCCTGCCACCATCGCCGTCACCCCCGTTCCGCCGGAACTCACCCGCCACTTCGGCATCGTGCAGACCGACGCACGGGCGCAGATCACCGGGTTCCAGGAAAAGCCGGTCGAGGCGGACGGGAACCTCGCCTCCATGGGGATCTATGTCTTTCGCCGCGACACCCTGATCCGTCTCCTGCGGGAAGGCGGGGACGACGGCGCGCCCCGCCACGATTTCGGCAAGGACATCTTTCCGCGCCTCATCGAGGTGGCGGATGTCGGCGCCCACACCTTCGAGGGCTACTGGCAGGACATCGGGACCGTGGAGTCCTTCTACGAGTCGAACATGAAGCTCCTCGACCCGCACCACAGCCTCAAGTTCGCGCGGCCCTCCTGGCCGATCCGCACCCCGAGCCCGGAGGCGCCGCCGGCGCGGGTCTGGGGGCGCGGCGTGATCCGGCGCAGCCTCGCCGCCAACGGCGCCGTGGTGCGCGGCAAGGTGGAGAACAGCATCCTCTTCCCGGGGGTCATCGTGGACGAGGGCGCCGTGGTCCGGGACTCGATCCTGATGAACGACGCCCATGTCCACGCGAATGCGAGCGTGACCCGCGCCATCCTCGACAAGCGCGCCCATGCGGGCACCGAGAGCCACATCGGCGGGCTGGGGGCGGGTGCCCCCAGCGAGGCCATCCCCGAGATCCTCGTGAGCGGCATCACCCTTCTCGGAAAGGATGTCCAGGTGGGGGACGGGGCGCAGATCGGGCGCAACTGCTGCATCGGCGCCAAGCAGGAGATCGAGCCGG
>CAZWKH010000085.1:0-4092 GCA_964633885.1 uncultured bacterium
TGGAGGGCCGTCACCTACCGGTTCCCCTCCCGCCGCGCCTCCTTGACGGTATAGGCGACGAGCTTGCCGTCCGGTGAAATCTGCGGATCGCCGACAAAGGCGATCTCGAACAGGGACTCCGGGGTAACTGATTTCTTTCCGCCGTTGCCGGTCATTCCTGGGCCTCCTCGGTGGGGTCGTGAAGACCAGCGAGGATACCACGCGCTTGCGGGCGGGGGCAGGTGCCGAGGCCCCGGCGGCGTGAGCCCGGAAACGCTTCTTGCGGGGTGCCGCTCCCCCCGCGCGACGCGGACACCCCTGCTATAATGTCGCGGCTTTTTGGCCGAAGCCCGGCGGGGGGCCGGTGGCGCACCCCGAGGGATCGCCGCAAGGAGGTTGGGATGATTGTCGGTGTGCCGAAGGAGATCAAAGCGGACGAGAACCGGGTCGCCCTGCTCCCAGTGGGAGCCGAGCAGCTCATCGCTCGTGGTCACAAGGTGCTGGTGGAGACGCAGGCCGGGGTCGGGAGCAGCTTCTCCGACGATGCCTACAAGGCCGCCGGCGCGGAGATCGTGAAGACCGCGAGCGAGGTCTATCAGAAGGCCGAGATGATCGTGAAGGTGAAGGAGCCCCTGGCCGCGGAGTACAAGCTCCTGCGCGACGGGCAGATCGTCTTCACCTACTTCCACTTCGCAGCGAGCGAGGAGCTCACCATGGCCGTGCGCGACTCCAAGTGCGTGGCCATCGCCTACGAGACGGTGCAGCTTCCGAACCTGGAGCTGCCGCTTCTCACGCCCATGAGCGAGGTCGCCGGCCGCATGGCCATCCAGGAAGGCGCGACCTTCCTCGAGTACCTGCGCGGCGGCCGCGGCGTGCTGCTGGGCGGCGTGCCCGGGGTGCTCCCCGCGACGGTGACCATTCTCGGCGGCGGTGTGGTCGGAACCAACGCAGCCAAGATGGCGGCAGGGCTGGGCGCCGAGGTGATCATCCTCGACATCAACCTGGAGCGGCTGCGCTACCTCGACGATGTGATGCCGAAGAATGTGCGGACCCTGATGTCGAACCCGGCCAACATCCGCGAGTGCATCTCCCGCTCCGACCTCGTGGTGGGTGCGGTGCTCATCCCCGGCGGACGGGCGCCGTGGCTGGTCACCAAGGACATGCTCAAGCTCATGAAGAAGCGGGCGGTGATCGTGGATGTGGCGGTGGACCAGGGCGGGTGCATCGAGACCACCAAGGCCACCTACCACCACGACCCGGTCTACACCGTGGAGGGCGTGGTGCACTACTGCGTGGCCAACATGCCCGGCGCGGTGCCCCACACCAGCACGCTGGCGCTCACCAACGCCACTCTCCCCTACGCGCTCAAGCTGGCCGACCAGGGCTGGAAGGACGCGGTGCGCAAAAACCCGGATCTCGCGCTGGGAGTGAACATGGTGGGTGGGAAGGTCACCTACGAGGCGGTGGCGCAGGCCTTCAAGCTGCCCTACACGCCCCTCGCCCAGGTGCTGAACTAGACCCGTCGAAGGCGCGTTTCCCGGCCGCCGGTCCGCTCTCCCCGAGGAGGCCGGCGGCCGTTCCCTTTTCCCCCCTGTGCATGAAGGAGGAATCACGATGACCGAGACCACCGGAAACAGGGCGTGCCTGGTCTGCAGCCGGAGCGTGGACGAGACGCCGCTGATCCAGCTCGCCTATCGCGAAGCCGCGCTCTGGATCTGCCCGCAGCACCTGCCGGTCCTCATCCACCACCCGGAGCAGCTCATCGGCACCCTGCCGGGGGCGGAGGGACTTCGACCGGCAGACTGACGCGCGGTCACGACACCTCTGCCAGCGCCTCCCCCATGGTCCGCGCCGCCTCCTCGAGCAGCTCCTCCGGCGTGTTGAGCGGCGGGGCCAACCGCACCACAGTGTCGTGATGGAGCGTCCAGCCCAGGAGGATTCCGCGCTCGCGACACGCGCCGGTGAACGCGGTCGTGAGCCCCGCCGAGGCGAACTCGATCCCCACGAAGAGCCCGAGCCCGCGCACCTCGCGCAGGCCGGTGTGCGCCCCCAATGTCTCTCGCAGCCGCGCCGCGAACCACATCCCGACGCGCTCCGACCGCGCGGACAACCCGTCGCGCCGCATCACGCGCAGCGCGGCGCGCCCCGCCGCGCAGGAGACCGGATGCCCGCCGAAGGTGGTCACATGGGAGAGCGGCGGATCGTGGGTCAACACCTCGAGAAGCGCCCCGGAGCCCGCGAACGCACCCAGGGGGTACCCGCCTCCCAGCGCCTTGGCCAGAACGATCACATCGGGAACCACTCCCCACCGGTCGCAGGCGAACAGCCGCCCGGTGCGCCCGAACCCGGTCATGACCTCGTCCAGGATAAGGAGGGCACCGACCTCGCGGCAGCGGCGCTCCAGGGCGGGCAGGAAGTCGTCAGGTGGGATCCGCACTCCGCCTTCCCCCTGCACCGGTTCCACAATGACCCCGGCGATGCCCGCATCGATGGCGTCCATTGCGGCCGCCTCCCCGAAGGGCAGCAGCCGGACGGGTCCGAGAAGCGGCTTGAAAGGATCCCGATAGACTGCACTCCCCGCTACACTTAGAGCGCCGAGTGTGTCGCCGTGATAGCCCCCCCGGAAAGCGGCGAACCCCGTTCGCCCTGTGGCCTTCCGCGCAAGCTTCAACGCCCCCTCCACCGCTTCCGCGCCGCTGTTCACGAAGAACACGCGGTCGATCCCGCCGGGCAGGACTTCGGCCAGCTCCGCGGCGTAGAGGGCCTGCTCCTCCTGCACATACTCGCCGTAGACCATGACATGGTGGTGCCGGCGGTTCTGCCGGTCCACCGCGGCCACGACCTCGGGGTGGGTATGCCCGATGTTGGCCACCGCGATCCCGGCCAGGAGGTCCAGATAGCGCCGGCCGTCCGGAGTGAAGAGGTAGGGCCCCTCGGCGCGGTCCACCAGGATGCCGATGGGGCTTCCCGAGGTCCAGGCGAGATGCCGGTCGAAGGCGCGACCCCAGCCCTCGAAATCGCCTGCAGATGATCGGCTCATTGCATATCCCATCGGTTGTTCGGCGGCGTGCCGGATGGAGACTCTTCCGCCCGCGCCCGGCCCAGTCGCAGGAGCTCGGCCAGGCCCGACCGCCCATCCGCCCGCCATCCTGCGGGAGGATCCTGAATCGCGTCGAGAGGCGCCAGGAACCCCACGCCGGTTCCCTCGAGCGCAGCGCGGTACGCTCCCTCCCACCGTCCCAGCCACGCCGTTCCCACACCCTGCAGGGCATCGGGGTGAGCCGTCAACAAGGCGCGCAGGCGCCGGGGGTCCGGGAGCCCGGTCACCCGCACCACGCGGGCGGCGGAGCCCGCCTCGAGGGACGGCGCATCATCCCACACCACGCTCCAGGCCGGAGTCGCGACATGGACGATTCCCCGGCGCCGTCCATCCCCCATCTCATACCCCGCGCGAAAGCACAGGACCGCGGATGTCTCCGCCGCGGTGCGCGGCGGCGCTGGCCAGCGCCGCTCCCGGGCGGCGAGCGCACCGGCAAGCTGCAGGGCGAAACCTCGACGGTCACCGGCCACGAAGAGGACCCGCGGGGAGAGGCATCCCGCCTGCTCCCACAGCGCGATCTCGCGCGCGACGCGCATCCACCAGGCCCGAGGAGCGTCGCGCCAGGCGCCGCCCACCAGCCCGATCGCCATCCGCGGGCCGTAGAGCAGGAGCGGTCCCGGCACTCGCGGGGCGAGCGAGCGCACCATGGCCTCGCCCCCGCTGGCCACCACGAGATCGGCGTCGGTGAAGAGGCCGTCCTCCACTTCTTCGTCCCCGCCCTTCCATCCGGCCACCGCAACCGCGCGCCCGAGGGCCGGCGCTGCACGGTCGAGGCTCTCCTTGAAGAACTGGGCCGTGACCGGCTCCTCCGCTGCGGGTTTGACGAGCACCGCGCTGCGCGCCAGAAGCGCTTCCATGACGGCGGGCAGGGCCAGCCCGGCCACATTGCCGGCCAGAACCTGCAGCAGGACCTCCGGGCCGAGGACCGTCTCCGACCCGAGCGCCGGGGCGCGAAGACGCGACACCCGGCGCCTGGCTCCCGGGGCCACTGCCTCCGCGCGCGCCTCGGCGAG
>CAZWKH010000085.1:4102-9295 GCA_964633885.1 uncultured bacterium
CTTGACGCATGCGGCGGAGCTTCTCGCCCACCATCTCGGCGTAGCGCTTGTCCTCGGCGAGCCACCGCGCGAGTCCCGCCCGCTTGTGGGCGGCGATCATCCGCCGCAAGCCGAAGGCAAGCATCGCTTCGCTCGCTCCGCTCCTCCCGGCGATCTCGCGCGCGGCCCGGACCGCGAGCCCGTCCGGCCCGCGCCACAGGGCCAGGGCTGCGCCGATCCCCGCCAGGAGATCCCGATCGCCGAGGGCCGCCAGGTCGCGCGCAGCCGCGCGCAGCCGCGCAAGGGTGGCATCATCGGGCGGGGGCAGCGGCCGGCTCATACCTCCCCCAGAAGCTCCTCGGTGACGAGAGAGCATCCGCGCAGTTCCGCTCCCTTCGCGCGCCCGCGCAGCTCAAATCCACCTTCGCAGATCCTTCCGATGTCCTCGGTCACGATCGCGGAGACGGTCCAGGCGTTGGCAAGATCCAGGTGCGCGAGGAGCCCGTCGCTCCCCGCCGCCGCGGGTTCGAGGCTGGCCGGATCGAGAACGCGGGTGCGCACCCAGGGCGGCACCTCATAGAAACGCTCCCCGCCGGCGGTTCCTGGAGCGTCTCCACCGCTGCGCCCTTCCCACGCCATGCCCCTCGCGCCATCCCGCGCCAGCGTCGGCTCATAGAACTGGGAGGAGAGCTCCGTCATCCCGTATTCACCCACGACATGGCTTCCAGGGACGCCGAGCCGCTCCCCGAAGAGACGCAGGATCTCCTCGCGCGCGACCTCGCGCCCGCGCCCCTTGAACCCTCCTGTGTCCATGACGCGGCTTCCCGCAGGCAGGGCGAAGCGCTCTCCGCGCGCCGCGAGGTCGTCCAGAAGGTGGGCGAAGGCGAATGCCGTGCCGAGAAGCATGACCGGCTCGCCGCGCTCCCCGGCGTCGCGCATCGCCTCCCGCAGGGAGGGGAGATCCACCGCGCCGGGTTCGAAGAAGCGGCCGCTGCGCGGCCCGCCGAACCGTTCGAGAACGCGCTCGATCATGTAGGAAAGCGAGCTATCCGGGAGCGCGCGCTCGCTCGGGACCAGGGAGAGGATCCGCATGGACCCGCGGTCCGGGAGCAGGTGGGCGCGGAAGGGCTCGACCCAGGCGGCCTCGTAGAGGGACAGGTCGGGCAAGTGGTGCAGTCCGCGCTTCCCCACGCCCGCCGTGGTGCCGCTGGTGGCGAAGACGCGCGACGCCGGCGCCGTGGTGAGCCTGGCCTCCCGGAAGGCCGCGGCCGGCACCGCGGGAATCTCTTCCCACGAGCCCACCCGCTCCGGCGTCACCCCTCGGGCCCGGCAGAGGCGCCGGTAGGGCTCGTTGCGCGCGAACTGGTGCGCGAACACCTCGAGGGCGGTCGCGGTGAAGCGTTCGGCGGAGGGGCTCCGGATGAACTCGAGGGCCCGCCTCACGGCCTCGGGTCCGGTCCCGTCCGGGAATCTTCCGCTCACCGGGCCAGAACCAGCCTGCCGCTGTATGTTCGCCCCGAAGCCTCGAGGCGATAGAAGTAGACGCCGGGAGCCGCGGCCTCGCCGCGCCGGTCCAGGCCGTCCCACACGGCCTCATGGGGCCCGGCCTCGAAGACGCCCCCGGCCAGCTCGCGCAGGAACCGCCCGCCCGCGTCGAAGACACAGAGCCTCGCCGGTCCCGATTGCGGCAGGGTGAAGGTGATGCGCACCAGCGAGCGGAAGGGGTTGGGCCGGCCCGCGCCCAGGGTGGGCGACGGCGAGGGAGCCTCGGCGGGGTCCACAGTCACCGGTCCATGCCAGGTGATGCCGCCCAGGCGCGACCGCTCCGCCAGCCAGTAGCTCAGCGCCTCCGGCGGCGCCTGCTCATCCAGAAAGGTGTACGCCGAGACGCCGCGAAGCAGGGTCTCCGTCAGGCGCACCCGCTCACCGGTTGCGCCGCAGCGATACAGGTCGAAGCCGAGATGGCCGTCGGTGGGATCGGTCACCTCCCACCGCAGGGCCACATCGGATCCCCGACGGTGCGCGGTGAATGCGAGAAGCGTGACCGGGACCGATCCGGAAGCGGTCCAGCGACCGAAGTTCCAGGAAGGTGCGCCGCCCGCCTCGGCGAACAATCCTCCGAGGAGCACATCCGCCCCCGAGAGCGCGATGGAGCGCACCTCGCCCGCGACTCCCCCGCCGAGCGGCACCCACGCGGCTCCGTTCCAGCAGGCGATGCCGCTGGTCGAAATGCCTCCGACGGCAACGAAGGATCCGCCGACATAGAGCGTGTCGCCGCGGGCAGCGACGGAGAGAACGGGGCCCTGTTCGAGTCCCTCGCCGAGGGCCCCGGACCAGGTCTCGCCGTCCCAGAGCGCGACGCCGTTGGCGGGCGCGCCTCCCGAGGCGGTGAAGGCCCCCACCGCGACGATCCCCTCTCTCACTGCCGCCAGGCCCAGCACTTCCCCGTTCAGCCCTTCCCCCATCGGGGACCACGACGAGCCGTCCCACCGCGCGACATTGGCGGCGGGCAGGCCGCCGGCGGTGCTGAAGAGGCCGCCGATCACCAGTCCCCCCGGCGTGGCGAGGATCGCGCTGACTCCATAGGGGGACTGGATGCCCGTCCCCAGCGAAGTCCATGCCTCGCCGTCCCAGCGGGCCACACGGCTCACCACCGAGTCCCCGGCCGTGCCGAAAGTTCCGGCCGCATAGACCATGCCTTCTTCATCCACCGCCAGGGCGCGACAGGCGGCGTCGAGTCCCGGGCCCAGGGGCTGCCACGCGCCGCCGTCCCACTTGGCGATGTTGCGCACTGGAGTCTCCCCCGCCGTGGTGAAGCTTCCCCCCGCGTAGACCGCGACGGGGGTCACTGCGAGGCAGCGCAGCGAGCCGTCGATTCCCTCGCCGACCTTGTTCCAGCATGTCCCATTCCAGAAGGCGATGTGGTTGGCGGGTACCCCGCCGGCGGACAGGAAATCGCCCGCGATGAAGGTCCCGCCCCATCCGGGCGCCACCGCGTGCACCGGTCCCTCGACGCCGTTCCCCAGAGCCTTCCATTCGAATCCGTCCCAGACTGCCACGCCATGTGCGACCTGTTCGTCGGCCGAGTCGAAATCTCCCCCTGCGTAGAGCCCGCCCTGGGGATCGGCGGCGAGCGCCCAGGCTGCACCACCCAACCCGAGACCGATGGGCGACCATGCCGCGCCGTCCCATCGGGCGAGCCGGGCCATATCCGCCCCGACCAGCGAGGTGAAGTCCCCTGCGAAGACGAGGGATCCATTCCACTCCAGCATGGCCCGCACCGGACCGTTGGCGCCTCCACCTGCGAGGGGGGTCCAGGCCGAACCGTCCCACAGAGCAAGGTGAAGCGCGGTGGACGCCCCCGCGTGGGTGAAGGCCCCCCCGACAAAGAGGTAGTCCCCGAAAGCAGCGAGCGACCACACGGTGGCATCCACACCTACATCCAGGTCCGACCAGGCCGCACCGTCCCACTGGGCAATGTAGAGCGCGTCGCTTCCCCCGGCCTCGTCAAAGCTCCCACCGACGACGATGCGATCGCCGAAGACGGCGATGGCGTGGACGGCCGCGTCGTCGGAGGGATTGTTGACCCCGGCCCCGAGCGGGGACCAGGAGATCCCGTCCCACCGGGCAATGCGCGAGGCCGGCACCCCTCCCGCCGTCTTGAACCGTCCGCCCACGAAGAGGGTCCCGTCCACCTCGGCCAGGGCGTGCACCTCGTTGCCCATCCCCCCGCCGAGGGCCGACCAGGAGCTTCCGTCCCAGAGCGCGAGGTTGGAGGCTTCGGTCCCGGCAGCCCGCGTGAAGAACCCGCCCACGACCAGGCCCTGCGGGGTGGAGAGCAAGGCGTTCACCGTCGGGTGCACGGTACCGCTGGTGCCGAGCGGCCCGGGGTCGCTCCAACGGCGCCCGTCCCAGCAGGCGAGCCCGCTCGCGGGGGCCCCCCCGGCCTCGGTGAAATCCCCACCGATGTAGAGCCGCCCGCCATGCCATGCCGCCGCCTTGACCAGACCGTTCACGCCGGGAAAGCCGAACCGGTCGTCCCAGCGCGGATCCTCGGCGATCGCGGCCGCCGGCAGCAGGCTCACCAGTAAACATGATAAAAACGCTCGTCTTAGTCTCATTTTCATCGATCCCGCTTATCCCTAGAATGGATGAGGGCCAACCTGCCCTGCCCGGATAGAATCCGGCACACTTGATGACAATAGCGCAAGATGCTCGGGGACAGCGCCCTGCCGCAGGGATCCGGCGGACCCGCAGCCTCGGGAGCGCTGCACGACAGATGAGGGAGGATGGTGGAATGAAGAGCTTCCGCTCCGCGGCCTGGATCCTGATCCTGGCCGCCGCAGGGTCCGTCGCCTTCGGCATCGTCCGTGGGGCCGCCCAGGAAGGGGCGTCCCTGACAAACGCCGACTGCGCGATGTGCCACAACGGGGACGACGCCAGCATCGCTGCAGTCACGGAGGCGGCACTGGGCCAGTCCTCCCACGCCGGGCTCGCCTGCATGGACTGTCACACCGACATCGCCGAGATCCCCCATGCCGAGAGGCTGTCCCCCGTCGACTGCGGGACCTGCCACTCGGGCGAGAGCGCCTTGTACACACAGCACGGCCGCGGGACCCTGGGCACCACGGAGGACCTCCCCCTCTGTCAGAACTGCCATGGTTCCCACGACATCCTCCCCTCGACCGACAACGGTTCCAAGGTACACCCCACAAACCTCTCGGGGACCTGCGCGGTCTGCCACGCGGACCTGGACCTGGCCAAGAAGCACGACATCAAGCTCAAGAGGGCGGTCTCGGTCTATGAGACCAGCGTGCACGGGCGCGCCGCGATGGGAGGCATCTACACCGCCGCGACCTGCACGGACTGCCACTCCACCGAGGGCACGGCCCACCGCATCCTGGGGCCCGGCGACGCCACCTCGAGCATCAACCACTTCAACATCCCCAAGACCTGCGGCAAGTGCCACCGCGGCATCGAGCAGGACTACTCGGAGGGCATCCACGGGCAGCTCGCCGCCCGCGGCGAGACCGACACCCCGGTCTGCACGACCTGCCACGGCGAGCATGGGATCCTCGCCACCGACGACCCGCGGTCCAATGTGAGCGCGACCCTCCTCGCCGAGGCCACCTGCGCCCCCTGTCACGAGTCGGCCCGCCTCAACGAGAAGTACGGCATTCCCGCCGGCCGCCTCGCCTCCTTCGTGGACTCCTA
>CAZWKH010000086.1:0-9245 GCA_964633885.1 uncultured bacterium
CACGCTGGAGGATGTCGAGTCGCTCTACATCCGCCGCACCCTGGAGGTGGTGGGTGGGAACGCCTCCGAGGCCGCCCGCCGGCTGGGCGTGAGCCGCAGCACCCTCTGGCGCAAACTCAAGAAGCGCGACCGGGGTTGATGGGCGGGGCCGGATCCTTCCGGCCGGGTCAGAGCCTGCCGGCCAGATAGCAGAGCTGCGCGGCGAGGAAGGCGGCGTAGTTGCCGATCGCGTAGCCGATCAGCGCCATGAGGATCGATGCGGGAACGAGCTTCTCGTTGTGGTAGCCCGCCACCACGGGGGCGGAGGCCGCGCCGCCGATGTTCGCCGCCGAAGCGATGGCCGCGGTGTGGATGTCCACCCGGCAGAGCCTGGCTCCCAGGAGGCAGAACACCCCGTGGATGAAGATCCAGATGAAGCCCCCGGCCACGAAGGGGAGGGCCTGGCTGAATCCGGCGAGGGAGGCCCGCGCACCCATCACGGCCACGAAGAGGTAGACCACCGCCATGGCCGCGCCGTGGCTGCCGGGGATGCGGCGGGCCGGAGTGTAGCTGAGCCCGATGCCCAGCGTCGTCACGGTGAGCACGGTGATGGTCGAGGCGCTCACGATCGGCACCATCTCCAGCACCGGCGCGGGAATGACCCGGGTGAGCCACGCGGCCGCGATGTCGCCGAAGGCCACCGAGATCCAGGTGACGGCGAAGCCGAGGAACCCGAGGTAGACGAGATGGCGCATGGCTGTCTCGTTGGACTTGGTCTCCAGGTTGCCCGCGGCGGCCTCGAGCCGGCGGACGCAATCCCCGTGCGACACGCCGGTGAAGGTGGCGAAGCGGGAGGCCCAGTTGCGTGAGGCGAGGAGGATGGGCAGCCAGACCAGGTAGATCACATTGTCGGTGAGCACCGCGAGGCCGAACATGTCGCCGGGCGTGCCGAGCCCCTCCGCCACCGCGGCCATGTTGCCCGTCCCGCCGATCCAGCTTCCGGCCAGAGCCCCGTAGCCTTTCCACGCCTCGGGGCCCAGATGTCGGTGCACCACCAGGAACGCCATGGGGGCTCCGACCACGACCCCCAGCGATCCCATGAGCATCACCAGCACTCCCTTGCCCATCACGCGGATCGCCCCGCCCAGATTCACATCGAGGAGAAGGATGGTGAGGAAGAAGGGGAGTCCGTACCGGCGCATCCCGTCGTAGATGGGCGACTCCGAGGGGAGCACGCCGGTGTTGGAGAGCACCACCGGGATCCCGTAGATGAACAGGAGCGGCGGGAAGTAGCTGAAGAGCCGGTGGTGGAACCGCTGCTCGAGGAAGAAGAAGACGGCCGCGATGCCCGTCAGGACGGTCAGGACCCCGGCCGGATCCCGGATGAGCGATGCCGCCTCGTTCACGCGCTTGCCCCCTCCCAGGTCAAGTGGAGGCGGCTAGGGTACCTTGCTCCGCGGGATCCGTCACCCCGGGGGTCAGCGGCGCGGCGTGGTCGCGAGCACCGAATCGATCGCGGCGAGCATCGCCGCCGGCCCGGACTTCCCAGCCCACCGGCCCACCACCTGGCCTGTGCGGTCGATCAGGAAGGCGGTGGGAAGGGTCTTGACCCTGAAGGCGGCCCAGGCCGGCTCCTCGCCGGTGTCCATGGCGACAGGATAGGTCAGCTTATGCTGGTGCAGGTACGCCTCCACGGCCTTGCGGTCCGCGTCGAGAGCGATCCCCAGCACGGCCAGGCCCCGGTATCCCCGCTGTCGCAGGAGGTCCTCGAACCCGGGCACGGCCTCATCGCAGGGCGCGCATCCGGCCGCCTTCCAGAAGTGGATGAGCGTGAGTTTCCCGCGGGGTCCCTCCAGAGGGAGGTCCACCCCGTCGAGGCGCCTCACCGAGGCGCGGGGCGCGGGCCAGGGAAAGGGCGGGAGGATGTAGGCGGAGGGATCGGCGTTGAACGCCGCCTGGCATCTCTTCGAGCAGAAATAATAGGTCACGCCGTCGACCATGCTGGCGGCGGCGACTTTCCTGGGACCGTGGCCCTCGCCGTTCACCGAGCACACCTGGCAGGGAGCCATGTCGGGGATTTCGTTACCGGCCCATGCGGGCAAGGCCAGGGCCAGGAGACCCGCCACCAGGAGGACCCATCGTACCGGCATCTTCATACAAGCCCTTTCCCGATCCCGCTGTGGTGGGATCACTGCCCGGTCATACCGCGCCGCCCCATGGATACTCCCCGGGGTCAGCCCCCCACGCCCTCGAGCCCCAGCTCCGGGGCGATCCGGCGCAGGGCGTCGATGACGAACTGCATGTGCCGCTCGGGATCCACCCCCAGCTCCTCGATGCCCCGGCGCACTTCCTCCCGGTTCACGGAGGCCGCGAAGCGCTTGTCCTTGAGCTTCTTCCTCACGCTCTCCGGGGTGACCTCGTGCACGCTCCTGTTGGGGCGAACCAGAGCCACCGCGGTCACGAACCCGGCCAGCTCGTCGCAGGCGAAGAGGGTCTTGTCGAGCGCCGAAGTCCGTGCCAAACCGAGGCCGTTGGCCTCGTTATGCGCCTCGACGGCGCGCACCAGGGCCTCCGGGTAGCCCCGCTCCCGCAGGATCCGCCCACCGGCCGCGGCATGCTGGGCCGGGTCGGGGTACATCTCGTAGTCGAAGTCGTGGAGGAGGCCCGTCATGCCCCAGAGATCCTCGTCCTCCCCCAGCTCGGCGGCGTAGGCGCGCAGCACCTCCTCCACCGCGCGGGCGTGCTTGCGCAGGGAGTCGCTCTTGGTGTACTCGCAGAGGAGGGCCCAGGCTTCTTCACGGTCCGGCATGCGAATCGCCTCCATGGCGCGGGGGCCGCGCCCATCGCAGCCGACAAGCCTACCATTCGCGTGCCGTCTGCGGCTTCGGGGGATGTCTTCGTCCCGCAAGCTGCAGTTCCTGCCTGGGCAGGACGCAAATCCCTCACTGCGATCCGTTCCCCACGGCCGGGTTGCAGACTGCGCGCAGGCGCCTGCCGCCCGCCCGGGAACTCTGCCCCCGGTCGGCAACTCTCGGTCGCAGGGCCTCTTAGTGGCGCTCCCCTGGCACAGCCCCCCGCGCAACGCGCCACGCCTCGCCGGGAGGGCGAATGGCACTCTTCGTGCATTGATGAAGCATCGCCCTGCGCTTGGGGCACGGAAGGACGCATCAGGGGCGTTCCTCCGCATGTGGGATCCTCGCGGTCCCATATGAGCAACGCGAAGCAAAACGACGGGGGCCGGACCAAGGGACGGGGCCGGCCCCCGTCTCCTTTTTCCCGGCGATGCGAGGACCTCTCCCGCAACGGGGACTCCGTTTGCTTCCCGCCGGCCGCTCCATTTTTTCCGAGTGGCCGGTCCTTTTTTTCCTAGTCCTCGTCCTCGGCCTGGGCTGCGAAGAGGTCCAGGTTCATCCTCGTGCGCCGCAGGAGGGCCGTGATCCCCACGCCCAGAAGCCGGACCGATCGGGAATCCACCTCGCGCTCGGCCTCGAGGAGCCGGTTGGCCACCGCGTAGATCTCGCCCGCGTCGTCCGTGGGGTGGCCCAGGGCATCCTGGCGGGTGATCGTGGTGAAGTCGCCGTAGCGCAACTTGAGGTTCACGGTGCGCCCGACGACCCGGGTGTCCCGCAGCCGCCGCGCGGTTTGCTCGCAGAGCCCGAGCAGCACTCCCTGCAGAAGCTCCAGGCTCCGCTGGTTCTTTGCGAAGGTCACCTCGTGGCTCACCGACTTCGCCTCCGCGTCCGGCACCACGGGGCGCTCGTCGCGGGCCCAAGCCAGCTCGTAGAGGCGCAGTCCCAGCACGCCGAAGCGGCGCTTGAGCATGGAAGGCTCCGCGCTCGCGACATCCGCTACCCGATGCAGCCCCAGCCGGTGCAGCTTGGCCGCCGTCTTCTCGCCCACCCCCCAGATCCGCTCCACCGGCATCTCCTGCACGAAGGACACCGCCTCCGCGGGTTCGATCACCGTGAGCCCGTCGGGCTTGTGGGTGTCGGAGGCGAGCTTGGCCAGGAACTTGTTCGGCGCGATCCCCACCGAGGCGGTGAGCCCCGTCTCAGCCCGGATTGCGGCGCGGATCTGCTCGGCGGTCTCGCGGGGCCGCCCCAGCGCGCCTTCCAGGCCGGTGAGGTCCACGAAGGCCTCGTCGAGCGAGATGGGCTCCACAAGAGGGGAGAAGGACTTGAGGATCCCCATGATCATGCCGCTCACCTCGCGGTAGCGCGGCATGCGCGGAGAGATCCGCACCAGTTCGGGGCAGAGAGACTGGGCGCGGGCCATGGGCATGGCGGAGTGGATGCCGAAGCGCCGCGCCTCATAGGAAGCCGCCGCCACCACGCCCCGCTTCTCGGCGGGACCTCCCACCACCAGGGGCAGCCCCCGGAGCGTGGGATCGTCGCGGGCTTCGACGGACGCGTAGAACGCGTCCATGTCCACATGGGCTATGACGCGGCCCAGAGCCGGTGCTTCGCCGGGCATGACCTCCCCAGTCTCTTCAGCGCTCGGCCGGGGTACGCGCGGGGCCGAGGAGAAGGCCCGTTCGAGAATGCGATAGGGCGCATCTTTCCGGCAAGTCATAAGCGCCGGGTGGGCCATGGGGTCCCCGCCCGGCGAGGAGCCGGCGGCCTTTCCACCCAGAGGCTTTGCATTGCGCAAGGGCGGTCGCGCAGGGTGACCGGTCCGCCCCGTCCACCGGGCTCCTGGCACCCCCCCCGCGGAGACCCTGCCTCCTTGGAACCATCTGGGCGACACCGATTTGCCCCTCTGCCCCTCCGGTGACGAAGTTTGTCCTGTTTGGCCCGCGCCTTGCCAATTCAAGAGGGCTCGAAGTCCCGGCGAAGGCCTGGAGGGTGTCGCCGGATTCCGTCTCTCCATCCCGGGAACACCCATGCACATCAGCTTCCGCTTCGGCAGAGTCCGGGCGCGCCTCGCGGGCGCGCTTGCGGCCCTCCTTCCCGCGGCGCTCCTGCCCGCTCTCCTCGCAGCGCCGGTGGAGGCGCGCACCGGCTACCCCAAGGTGCTGAACATCTACCTCAGCAACTCGGTCACGGCGCAGGACCTCGCCGAGCTCTCCAAATGGGATGTGCTGGCGTTGGATGTCGATTTCCCCTACGAGAACCCGGGCGCCATCGCCGAGCTGCGCGCGATGAACCCCGAGATCCTCATCCTGGGCTACATCCCCATCAACGGCCCCTGGCTGCAAGGCAACCTGCGCCCCCCGGAGACGGTGGCCTACAAGCACTGGGAGGGGGTCTCCGCCGGCGACTTCTGGCTCTACGACACCGGCGGCGGGATCGTCAGCGACTGGCCGGGCAAGGGAAGCACCAACCTGACGCCCAACAGCCCGGTCAACGCCCAGGGGCAGCAATACTGGGAGTGGTTCGCCCATTTCGTGGACGATGTGGTCTGGCAGCATGGGGCGTCGCAATGGGACGGGCTCTTCCTGGACGATGTCTGGAACACCATCAGCTGGCTCAACACGATCCTGCCCTACCCCATCGACAGCAACCGCGACCGGGTGGCCGATCCCGCCTCCCAGCTCGACGCCTGGTGGACCGCGTCCAACGCCTCCTGCACCGCCCTCATCCGCGAGCTGGTGGGTCCTGGGGTGCCGGTGATGAGCAACGGCGCGAACAGCTGCTACGGCTCTCTCAACGGGACCATGATCGAGGATTTTCCCTACAACGGCGCTCCCGACCAGAGCAACATCTACGGCTACGCCTGGACCCGCTGGATGCTCGTCGACGCCGGGGCCTATTTCCGGGGCCTCGACAACTATCTCGCCTCGCCCCGGTCCCTCATGACCATCAACGCCAAGTGGCCCGGCGTGGACGACGAGCCGGACACCACCGGCCGTTTCGGGGCGCACAAGCGGCTCGGCCTGGGCAGCACCCTCCTCGGCGACGGCTACTTCAGCCTGAACAACTCGCTCGAGCACCACTCCTCCACCTGGTGGGAGCCCGAGTACGACATCTACCTGGGCAGCCCTCTCGGTCCCGCCTACACCTACCTGGTCGGAGGGCTGAGCATCTGGCGGCGGGACTACACCGAGGCCTCGGTGGTGGTGAACCCGAACAACGCCACCCTTCTCGCCCAATCCGGACTGCCCACCATCGCCGGGTGGGACGCCTACATCGGGCCGCGCATCCTGGATCCGCCGCCCCCCGACACCATCGCCCCCGCCGAGGTGGACACCTACGGCGGTTGGGCCGTGGACTCCCGCACCGCCTACCTGCGTTGGATCGCGGTGGGGGACGACGGCAAGACGGGACGGGCGGCTTCCTACCAGATCCGCTACGACACCGGTCTGGGGAGCCTCATCTACGAGGGGAACGGTTGGGAGGAGGCGACCGTAGTCCCGAACGCCATCGAGCCGGGCTGGGCGGGGACCGTGGACTCGATCACCATCACCGGCCTTCAGCCGGGCACCTGGTACTACTTCGCGGTGCGGGCGGTGGACGAGGTGGGCCATGTGGGGCCGCTGGTCAAGTACAACTACCGCATCTTCACCCCGCTGGTGGATCCGCCGCCGAGCGACATCATCGCTCCCGCAGCCATCACCACCCTCGTTGCGTCCGCGCTCGACTCGACCAGGGCGAGGCTCGAGTGGACCGCCCCGGGAGACGACGGCGCCTCGGGCACGGCCACGGTCTACCACGGGCGCATCGATACGGCCCCCATCACGGACGCCACCTGGGAGGCGGCCCCGCGTCTCTTCTGGCTCCCCCCGCCGGCCATTGCCGGGACCGTGCAGAGACTGGATGTGGGCGCGCTCCGTCCTTCCACCACCTACTTCGTCGCGTTGCGCGCCGAGGACGAGGTGCCGAACCTGAGCCCGCTGGGGAATGTGGCGAGCTTCACCACCCCCGCCGGGCCTGAGCCTCCGCCCCCGCCTCCTCCGGCCGACATCACGGGGCCCTCGGTGGTTGCGGACCTGGAGGTGCTGCCGGGCAGCGAGAGCATCCTCTACCTGCGCTTCACGGCGCCTGCCGATTCCCAGGGGACTGTGGCGGCCTACGAGATCCGTTCCACCGTCGAGGCCCTCTTCCCCGACGCTGCCTGGGACCTGGCGGCCCCGGTGCCGGCCCCCGCTCCCGCGGCTGCGGGCGTGGTGCAGACGGTCGCGGTGGGGGGGCTCGCCTCCTCCACGACCTACCGCTTTCGCATGCGCTCGGTGGACGACGCCGGGAACTGGAGCGCTCTGAGCGATACCGCGGCGGGGACCACATCGGACCCCGCGCCGCCTCCGCCTCCACCGCCGGGGGACACCACCCCTCCCACCCGCATCACCGACCTCGTGGTGATCGAGCGCCTCGAAACCGCGCTCACCCTCACCTTCACCGCCCCCGCCGACGCGGAGGGCAATGTGGCCGCCTACGATCTGCGCAGCGTGGCCGGGGAGGAGTTCACCCCGGCGCTCTGGGACAGCGCCCGGGTGGTTCCCACCGGCCAGCCCTCCTCCCCGGGCCTTCACGAGGTTGTGCGGGTGACCGGGCTCAGCCCGGCCATGTTCCACGCCTTCCGGGTGCGTGCCCGCGACGACGCCGGCAACTGGAGCGAGCTGAGCGACCCGGCTTCGGCGAGCACCCTCACCCCGCCGCCCCCGCCGGACACCACGCCTCCGGCGGCGATCCTGGACCTGGCCGCGGCGGTCACGGACACCTTTGATGTCACCCTGACCTGGACCGCGCCGGGGGACGATGGCACCGGCGGTCAGGCCCAGCTCTACGACCTGCGCCGGCGCTTCCAGACGCTGGACGCCTCCACCTGGGCCTCGGCGTTGCAGGTTCCGGATGTTCCGGCCCCTGCCGCCGCCGGCACCGTGGAGACGCTCGTCCTGACGGACCTGCCGCGCGACATCACCCTTGCCTTCGCGGTGGTCGCCTACGACGACGCGGGCAACCCCGGCGCGCTCAGCAATGTCGTGACCATACGGATCGTGAGTCCGCTGGCGCCCCCGCCTCCGGACACCCAGCCTCCCGGCGCCGTGGAGGGTTTGGCCGGTGGTCTCGACCGGCCTGCCCTGGTCGCCCTGAGCTGGGCGGCGGCGCCGGAGCCCGATGTCGCCTGCTACCGGCTCTACCGCGGTCGTGGGGGAGTCCTGGAGCCCGCGCTCTACCGGGACAGGCTGGATTCCTGCTCCTGGGAGGACCGCGAGGTGGTGCCGGGGCGGGAGTATGTCTACGCCGTCACCGCGGTGGACGGGAGCGGCAACGAGGGTCCGCGCTCGGCGCTGGTCCGCCTGCGCGTGCCGGTCGAGTGGAGGCCGGATCTCCCCGAGCAGGTCTTCGCGGTGGGTGAGGCCTGGCCCAACCCCTCGGCGGGGCGCATCTCCCTGCTGGTGGAGACGGGATCGCCGGTCACGGTCAGCCTGGAGGTCTTCGACATCGCAGGGCGCCTGGTGCGCGGCCCTCTCCTCGAGAGCCTGGGAGCGGGGACGGGCGAAGTCGCCTGGGATGGTTGTGACGGGTCGGGGCGCAGGGTCCCGCGGGGCGCGTACTTCGTCCGGGTACGAGGCGACGCGGCGAGCGTTCTGCGCAGGGTGTGGGTGCTGCCCTGATCCTGCCCGCGCGGGGGCTCAGCTCAGGCCGAGGTGCTTCGCCAGGAAACCGGTGAAGTCGGCCCAGGCCGCGTTGGCCTCGGCGATCTCCTCCGGGCCGTGACGGGAAGGATCGTCCCAGAACCAGAAGGCATGGCCGAGGAGCGGGTACTCGCGCCGGGTGACCTCGCGGTGGCCCTCCGCGCGCAGCGCCTCCTCGAAGATCCCGGCCTGCTCCACCGGAACGATGCGGTCCAGGACCCCATGCTGGATGAGCAGGGGAGTCCGCAGCGCCGCCGCCACCCGCACCGCGCTGCGCCGCGTGAAGGCCTCCGGCCGGTCCTGCGGGCCATGTCCGTACACCGCGACGGAGAGGGAATCGCCCACCTCGAACCCGTTCTCCACCAGGTAGCGGTACCAGGCGTGGATGTCCATCACCCCGCAGGCTTCCACCAGGCAGCGGAAGCGCCCGGGCTCCCGCGCCGCCGCGAGCACCGCGATCAGTGCGCCGTGGCTGGATCCCGCCGCACCGATGCGCGCCGCGTCCACCCGTGGATGAGCGGCGAGGATGGCCGTTCCCGCCAGCATGTCGTTCACCTCGCCGGCGGCGACCTCCACCACACCCTCGCTCCCGCCCTCGCCGCGGTAGGCGGGGGCGAAGACTACATAGCCCAGCCCGGCGAGGTCCCGCCCGCTGCGTTTCAGGTGCTCGCTCACGCCGGTCACCCCGCCG
>CAZWKH010000087.1:0-9227 GCA_964633885.1 uncultured bacterium
CTGGCGGGCTTGGTCGGCCCCGGTCCGTCAGTGGCGCGCACCGTGCCCTGGAACCGCGCGGAGGCGGTGGGGCGCTGGCTGCCCGGGGCCATCGTGGTGGAGCAGCGGGCGGCCGGCTATCCCTACGACATCACGGTGATCGTGGGGCAGCCCCACTCCCTGGTGCCCACCCGCTGAACAGGAAAACGCCCGGACATGCCGAGCGGTCTCGGCGCGTCCGGGCGTTCCCGCATGGCGCAGGCGGCTACATCCGGTAGTCGACGATCTTCGCCGAACCGCGCAACCCTTCCAGCCACGCGTTGAAGATCTGCCCCTGCTTGATGTTCAGGAGCGACCGCCGGATCTGCTCCTTGCGCTGCTCCAGAGCCGCCCAGTCGACGGGCGGGTGTTCGTCCACCCGCAGGATCACCCAGCCGCGCGCCCCCTTGATCGGGTCGCTGGTCCGGCCCACCGGCAGGGTGAAGGCCTGGGCCATCACCTCCGGGTCGCGTCCGAGGGCGGGGACCCCCGAGCGGCGCGAGATCTCGATTCCCGTCTGGACGGGGAGGGATTCCCCCGCGGCGGCGTCCTCGATGGACATTCCGGAGCGGACCCGTCCGGCGATGCGATCCGCCGTTCCCCGCGCTTCCTCGAAGCGCCTCTCCCGGATGATGTCGTTGGTGATCCGGTCGCGGATCTCCTCCATGGGCGGCACCCCCGCCGGCTGCCGCTCGGCGATCTCCACGAGGAACCAGGCGCCGTTGGTCGGGTAGACGCGGCTCACGGTGCCGGGCGGGTTCTCCAGGGCGAACTCGGCGATCTGCGGGACGGCGCTCAGGCCGGGGGCGATCCCCGAGGCCGTCACCCCGGTGGCGAGGTTCACCTGGAGGCCGGCGGCCGCGGCCGCCTTCTCGAGACCCTCTTCGCCGGCCTGGCGGCGGAGCGCCTCCAGGCGCTCCTGCGCGGACACGATGGTGCTGTCCGAGGGCTCGATGCGCATGGCGATCTCGCGCAACTGCACCTGGCGCTCGCCCGCCTCGATCCGCTCGTCGGCCACCTGCAGGATGCGGAACTGGTTGCCCTCCAGGTAGGGCCGGCTCACATCCCCCACGCCCAGACCCTGCAGGACGGCAAGGGCGGTGGGGGAGAGACGCGAGAAGCTCACGAAGTCGGCGCTCAATCCGCCGTTGTCCGCGGTCGGGGCGTCCGAGAAGGACATGGCCAGGGTGGCGAAGTCGCTGTGCTCGACATCGTCGCGGCCCGCTCGCCGCGCCTCCTCGGCGATCCGCGCCTCCGCGGCGAGCTCCTCGAGCTCCGCGCGGGTGCTCAGGCTGTCCTCGGCGGTGGCCCGTCGCGGAACGGTCACATAGCGCAGCGTGGCCCGCTCGGGAAGCGCGTACTTCGCGCGGTCGGCCTCGTACGCCTTGGCCAGATCCTCGTCGGTCACCTGGGTGTTCGCGGTGGGACGGTTGGCCTCCACCAGGACATAGGTGATCTTCGCCCGCTCCGTGTCGTCCTGGTAGGAGCGCCGGACCTCCTCGTCGCTCACCTTGGCGGAGGAGACCACGATGTCCTGCAGCTTCTGGATGGGCAGGTCGCTGCGCACGGCGTCCTCAAGCTGCAGGAGGACCGTCTCGGAGAGGGTGGGGTCCTGGATGGTCGCCCGATAGGTGGCCAGGTCGAACCGGCCGTTCTGGTCGCGGAAGGCGGGATTCTGGGTGATGAAGAGGGGAGGGTTGTTGAGGAGGACCGAGCGCACCTCGCTGTCCCGCACCTTCATGTTCCGCCGCGCCGCCTCCTGCAGGAGGAGCTTGCGGGTGACGAGATTGCTCCAGGTCTGCTCCTCCAGCATGAGCTCGTCCGAGGGCTGGAGCTCCTGCCCCTGAGCCCTCGCCGACTCGCGGTTGCGGCCCAGCTCCATCTGGTACTCGCTGACCAGGATGGCCTCGCCGTTCACCGTGCCGATGGTGTCCTGGCGCGGGCCGCCCCGGTTCCCCTGGAGGTCCGCTCCCCAGACCAGGAACATGAGGAGCACGAAGGAGATGACGGTGATCCACAGGATCACCTTGGTGTTGCGGCGCATGGCCTCGAGCATGGGCGGTCTTCTCCTGGTTCAGGGCGATCGGTGGGCCCGGGCTGGAGATCCCGGAGCCGGGGCCGGCCGCAGGCAAAAGCAGCCGGGAAAACAAGGCAACAAACATACCAGACCGCCGGGCGGGAGAACAAGGGGGCGGGGTTGCAGACCGGGCGCGGCTCCCCGAAGATAGGAGCCGCATGGCAAGGACCCGGAGCCTCCCCTCGTGAACCCCGATCTGATCCCCCTTCTGTCGGCCTATGCGGCGCTCCTGGCCCTATCGGCCGTCTTCTCCGGGAGCGAGACGGCCATCTTCTCGCTCGACCGCCTCCAGCTGCGCCGCTTCGAGCGTTCCGCCTCCCGTCGCGAACGGCGAGTGGTGGCGATCGTGGCGGCCCCCGAGCGGCTCCTGGCCGGGATCCTGCTCGGCAACACCCTGGTCAATGTCGCCGCCTCGAGCGTCGCGCTGGCCATCGCCACCCGGCTGGAGGGGGTGCTCGGGGGCTGGGACCCCGTCTCGGCCTCGGTGGTCTTCGGTACCGCCTCCATTCTCCTCTTCAGCGAGGTCCTCCCGAAGGGCATCGCCGTCCACTGGTCGTCCCGGCTGGCTCCCGCCGCCGTCCTCACCCTCGACCCCATCCTGCGGGTGTTCTCGCCCCTGGCCCGGCTTCTGGAGACCATCGCCCGGGCGTTGCTCCGGCTGGCCGGTGTCGGCGCGGAGCGGCCGGGTGGGAGCCTGGGTCCGGGCGAACTGCAGGTGCTCTTCGAGGACATGCAGGCCGGACAGGAGGTTAGCGAGGCCGAGGGGGAGATGGCGGCCAACATCTTCGAGTTCTTCGAGACCCGGGCCTACGAGATCATGACTCCGCGTGTGGACATCGTGGCGGTCCCCGTGGACGCGCCCCGCGACGATCTCCACCGCCGCGTGATCGAGGCCCGCCACAGCCGGCTGCCCGTGTATCGCGAAACCCTCGACCAGATCATCGGCTTCATCAGCGCCAAGGAGTTCCTGCTCGACCCGCAGGCGCCGCTCGAGGAGCTCCTGCGGCCCGTGCACTACATGCCGGAACGGGCCCGGCTGAACCGCGTGCTGGCGGAGATCCAGGCCCGCCGCCTCGCCCTGGTGGTGGTCGTCAACGAATACGGCGGCACGGAAGGCATCCTCACCAAGGAGGACCTCGCCGAGTCCATCGTGGGCGAGATCTTCGACGAGCAGGAGCGGGACCACGCCCTGCCGATCGAGCCCGCGGGCCCGGGGCAATGGCGGGTGGACGGCCTCTACCTTCTCTACGATCTCGCGGAGGAGACCGGCCTGGCCCTGGAGGAGGGTCCGGCGGAGACGGTCGCCGGGCATCTGGCCCACCGGCTGGGCCGCCCGCCGCGCCCGGGAGACAGGGTGAGCGACGGCCCGCTGGTCTACAAGGTGCTCGCCGTGCGCCGGCACCGGGCGCATCGCGTTCTGGTGACCCTGGCGCCGCCGCCGGACGGGGAGCCGCGCCCATGAGCACGGTGGTGCTCCTCCTGATCGGGGCCATGGCCGCATCCGCCCTCTTCTCCGGCCTGGAGACCGGAGTGGTGTCCCTGAACCGCGTGCGCCTGCGCGTGCGAGCCCGGCGCGGCGACGGCATGGCGGCCACCCTGTTGCGGCTCATCGAACGGCCGGAGCGGGTGCTCACGACCTTCCTCGTCGGCAACACCATCTGCAACATCGGCAGCGGCGCCCTGGCCACCTACGCAGCGACCCGGCTCCTGGGCATGGCCGAGGGACCGGGCTCGGTGGCGGCCACCGCGACCATGACCGCGTTGCTGCTCGTCTTCTCGGAGCTGGCCCCGAAGACCTACTTCCGCCGCCGGGCCGAGGACGCGGTCCCGCGCTTCCTCTGGTTCGTGCGCGGCGCGACCTGGATCCTCGCCCCCATCGTCCTGGTGGCCACCTCCCTGCTGCGCGCGATCACCGGCCGGCGGGGCCGCCACGCCTTCGTGACCCGCGAGGAGCTCCGCCAGCTCGTACGCGAGACCCGGGGTCGGCTGGGCATGGGCGAGCAGCGGATGCTGGAGAGCATTCTCGAGTTCGGGGGGACTATGACCCGCGAGGTCATGATCCCCCTCCCGGATGTCGTGTCTCTCCCCGAGACCGCTACCCCGGCCGAGCTGCTGGACCTGGTGCGGCGGCGCCGCTTCACCCGGATCCCCGTCTACAGGCGCAGAGTCGACACCCTGGTGGGCCTGGTGAATGTCTTCGACATCCTCTACGACGCCGCTCCCAAGGCCACGGTCGGCGAGTACCTGCGCCCCATGATGGTCATCCCGGAGACCTCCCGGATCCCCCGCGTGCTGGTGGAGCTTCAGAGGCAGAGGGAAACCATGGCGCTGGTGGTGAACGAGTTCGGATCCTGCATCGGGATCGTGAGCGTGGAGGACATCGTCGAGGAGATCATGGGAGAGCTGGCCGACGAGCGTAAGGAGCTCACCCTTCCCTTCCAGCGGATCGGCGACGCCTATGTGCTGGACGCCTCGCTGGACATCGACGAGCTGAACCAGGAGCTGGGCATCGCCCTGGCCAAGGATCGCTTCGACACGGTGGGCGGACTGGTCCTGAGGCGTCTGGGACGCATTCCCGCGGTGGGAGAGCGGGTGCGGGTGGGTTCCCTCGAGTTCGAGGTTCTGGCCGCCCACCCCTACGGGCTCAAGAGGCTTCGGCTGCGGATCCTGGACCGGGAAGACTCCGCTCGCTGACGATTCGGGGTACGCCGCGGCCTCTCTCGCGCACTACAATCCCTGGAGGCCGCGGAGGGCACCGCCGGCCGAGGAGGGCGCATGCTCGGATGGATCAGCAAGGGCGGGCCGCTCATGGTCCCGATCGTACTCTGCTCGGTGGTCGCCCTGGCCATCGTGCTGGAGAAGCTCTGGCTTTTGCGCGGGACGAGGAAGCGGATGGAGGCCTTCCAGACGGGGATCCAGGGGATCCTCCGCTACGGCCACCTGGACGAGGTGGAGCGGCGCGCGCGGGAGCACCCCAATCCCATCGCCCGCATCTTCCTGGCCGGGCTCGAGAAGATCGGCGAGGACGAGCTGCGCATCAAGGAGGCCATCCAGTACGCGGGTGAGAAGGAGGCCCGGCGGTTGCGCGCCCATGTGGCCGGGCTGGCCACCATCGTGGCCGGGGCGCCGCTCCTCGGGTTCCTGGGCACGGTGCTCGGCATGATCAAGGCCTTCCAGCAGATCGAGAGCCTGGGGGGCAATGTGAACGCCTCGGTGCTGGCGGGGGGCATCTGGCAGGCGATGCTCACCACCGCGGCGGGGCTCTTGGTGGCCATTCCCACCCTCTTCGCCAACAACTGGATCGTGAGCCAGATCCACGCCGTGATCCTGGAGATGGAGGAGGCGTCGCAGAACCTCCTCGACTCCCTCAGGTCGGGCAAGGCCGCGCCGGCGGCGCCGGCGGCCAAGAGCGGAGAGCGCTGATGTTCCGCTTCCAGGAGAGCGACCCGATCATCGATCGCATGGACAGCGCGCCGATGGCGGATCTGGTCTTCCTGCTTCTGATCTTCTTTCTTCTGTCCTCTTCGTTTATATTGCCCACGGGGATTCCGGTGAACCCGCCGAAGTCGGAGTCCTCGGTCACGACCAAGGATCAGCCGCTGGTGGTGACGATCACGCGCGACGGGACGGTCTACATCGACGAGGAGAAGGTGGCGGTGCCCGAGCTGGCGACGGCGCTGGGCGTGCGTCTCTCCGGGTCGGCGTCCAAGTCGGTGGTCGTGCGCGGCGACGAGTCGGTGAGCCTCGGACGGCTGGTCGAGGTGATGGACATGGCCCGCAAGGCGGGGGCCGAGAAGCTGGCCATCGCCACGGAGCGCAAGGCTCCCTCGAAGCCCTAGGCCGGCCCGCCGCCTCGCCGGGAGCGCCGGAAGGAAGGTCAAACCCAACGATGCCCGTATCGACCACCGCCCGCCTGTGGCCGGAGATCGCCCTCGACCGGATCCCCCTCGCCGCGATGGTCCTCGACATGCGCCGGCGCATCCTCTTCGCCAACGAGGCGGCCTGCGCCCTGCTGCGGGGCTCGGCGGAGGATCTCAAGGGCAAGGACCTCACGGAGGTCGTGCGCAGCGAGGACCCCACCTGGTGGAGTACGGACCCGGTGGATCGTCTCGGGGCGCCTGCGGTGGGGCAACGCATCAAGGCCCGGATCAAGGGAAGGCGCCGGTCCCTGCGGGCAAGCGTGCACCCGCTGCGCGAGGGGGACGAGGAGCTGGGCACGCTGGTGACCCTCAGCGACCCCCGCGCCGCGGAGCGGGATCCGCGGGAGGAGAAGGCGTATCTGGATTCCCTCGGCGAGCTCTCCGCCTGCGTCGCCCATGAGATCCGCAACCCGCTCACCGGGGTGCGCACCACGGTGCAGTTCGTGGACTCCAAGCTCGATCCGGCGGATCCCCGGCATGAGGATCTCCAGGAGGTCATCAAGGAGCTGGACCGCATCGAGCAGATCATCGGGGACCTGCTCCTCTTCGGCCGGCCGGTGGAGGGGCACAAGGTCGAGACGGACCTGAACGGGCTGGTGGGCCGGGTGCTGGACTCGATGGAGTCGCAGTTCCAGGAGTCCGAGGTGGAGGTGAAGCGAAACCTCACCCCGGATCTCGCTCCCTTCGTCTTCTCCCCGGACAACCTCCAGCAGGTGCTGCTCAACCTCATCCGCAACGCGCTCGAGGCCATGCCCGAGGGGGGGAAGCTCCGGGTCACCACCACGCTCCGCCGGTTCCGCTCGGGCAAGCCCCCCGCGGCGGAGATCTTCGTGAGCGACACGGGGCATGGAATTCCCGAGGACCTCCTGGATCAGATCTTCAAGCCCTTCTTCACCACCCGCCACAACGGGACCGGACTCGGCCTGCCCATCTCCACGAACATCGTGCGGGGCCACGGCGGCCGGCTGACCGCGCGCAACCGCCGCGAGGGAGGCGCCACCTTCCGCGTCTCCCTGCCGCTGGACCGGCGGGAAGAGGCCGATTCGTGAAGCCCAGCCTGCTGGTCATCGACGACGAGCCCTCGGTGGGGAGATCCCTGACGCGGGTGATGTCGGACCGGGGCTACCGGGTGCTGGTCGCGCATACCGCGGCGGAAGGGATCGCCAAGGCCCGGGAGGCGCGCCCGCCGGTGATCCTTCTCGACCACCATCTTCCCGACGCGGAGGGCCCGGGGGTGCTGGACACCCTGCTGGGCGTGGATCCCCGCGTGCGGGTGATCGTCATCACCGCCTTCGGGGACACGGCGCTGGCGGTGCGGTTCATCAAGCAGGGGGCCTTCGACTTTCTCACCAAGCCCTACGAGCTCGAGCAGCTCATCCACACGGTGGAGGCGGCGCGGCGCGACTCCGAGGCCCAGCTCCGCCTGTCCCTCTACGACCTGCGCGAACGGCGCGGTGCGGGGGAGTCCCTGGTGGGGGAGAGCCCGGCCATCCTGGAGGTGCTCTCGGTCATCCGCAAGGTGGCCGCGTCCGACGCCACCAGCGTGCTCCTGAGCGGGGAGAGCGGGACCGGCAAGGAACTGGTCGCCCGCGCCATCCACGAGCTGAGCGACCGGGCCAAGGCCCCCTTCATGGACCTGAACTGCTCCACCTTCTCCGAGCACCTGCTCGAGAACGAGCTCTTCGGCCATGAGAAGGGGGCCTTCACCGACGCGCGGGAGGCCAAGTTCGGCCTGATCGAGCTCACCGACGGCGGCACGCTCTTCCTGGATGAGGTGGCCGACATGCCGCTGGTCACCCAGGCCAAGCTCTTGCGCTTCCTGGACTCCCGCAAGTTCAAGCGCCTGGGGGGCACCCTGGACCTGGAGGTGGACATCCGCGTGGTGGCCGCCAGCAACAAGGACATCGCCGAGGAGATCGAGGCGGGCCGGTTCCGGGAGGATCTCTACTATCGCCTGAAGGTGGTCTCCATCCGGATGCCGCCGGTGCGGGAGCGCGGCGACGATGTTCTCCTTCTCGCCCAGCATTTCCTCCGGCACTTCTCCACGAAGCTCAAGCGCAAGTTCGACCGGCTGGACCCCCGGGCGGCGGAAAAGCTGCGGGCCTATTCCTGGCCGGGCAATGTGCGGGAGCTGCGCAATGTGATCGAGCGCGCGGTGCTGCTCGAGGAAGGGCCGGTGCTGGAGGTCACGCACCTTCCCCCGGAGATCGCCAACGGGACCCGTGAGGCACGGCCCGCCGAGGGCGCGCTGCCCACACTCCAGGAGGTGGAGGACCGTCATGTCCGCCGCGTCCTCGAGCACACGGGCTACAACAAATCGCAGGCCGCGCGGCTGCTCGGCATCTCCCGCCAGAGCCTTCTGGATCGGTTGAAGCGCCTCGAGCAGCGGGACCCCGACATGCTGGAGGAGGCGGAGAGCGGCGCGCAACCGGGCGACGCCCTGACCGGCTGACCTTCACTCCCCTGCCCCAAGACTGCCCAGATGCTGTACAGCGCCCAGTATTTGGGCAGTTCCTGGTATCGCATTGACTGACAATGTCTTAACTGCCATGGCCACAGGATCGATCCGGGTAACTATCTGATTTCTAGGCGGTTGCAGGCCCCCATTCGGGGCGCGGATCCGGTCCGGCCTGTCGTCGACTGCTGTAACTAATTGCCGTCATTGCTACTACAGCACCCAAGACATTGTGGCACGACGAATGCTAAGTCCTCCATATGGAGGACTGGGGGTTAGTCGTGGCTAAGACGATCTTGATCGTCGAGGACGAACGACTCTTGGCCCGGACCTTGTCGACCGCATTGAAAGAAGCCGGCTACAGCGCCGTCGTCACGCACACCGCGGAGCAGGCGGGGGAGAAGTGGCTCGAAGGAGCCGCATTCGATCTGGTGATCCTGGACTACAGGCTGCCCAAGGGAAGTGGACTTGAGCTCCTCCAGACCGCGCGGGAAAGCGGAAGGACATCCAAGGTCATCCTGATGACCGCCTTTGGAAACCGTGATGTAAGGGCCGAGGCCAAGCGACTTGGAGTCGACAAGTATGTCCGCAAGCCGTTCGACCTCGACAACATGCTGAGAACCGTGAACGAGCTCATCGGCGATCCCAATAACGGGGCGTCGATAAATCCTCGAAAGGAGGGGGGTGAGTAAGAATGGCAAAGAAGAAGAAGACCGCGAAGAAGAAGGTCGCGAAGAAGAAGGCCAAGAAGGCGGGC
>CAZWKH010000088.1:0-9165 GCA_964633885.1 uncultured bacterium
CCGATACCCCCGCATGCGCAGGATCGCCTCCGCGAGGAGGAGATCGCTCGGCACCGTGATCTTGATGTTGGTCACCTCGCCCTCGAGCCAGGAGACCGGATGGTTGATCCGCAGCACCAGGGACGCCTCGTCGGTCCCCAGGAAATGGTCCGACCGCGCCTGCTGGAAGGCGTACTCGAGCACCGGCCGGTGGAAGCCTTGCGGGGTCTGCACCGCGAGCAGCTCGGAGCGGTCCACATAGGCCTTGAGCCAGGACTCGTAGCCCACGCGGGCCACGCTGTCGCGCAGCGGCAGCGCCGGCACCAGCGACTCGCCGCTCTCCAGCCGGTCCAGCACACGGCGGATCAACTCACGAGAGACCAGCGGCCGGGCCGCGTCGTGGACCACGATCCAGTGGGACTTGCCGCCCAGCGCCTCGATCCCGTTGAAGACCGAGTCCTGCCGCTCCTTCCCTCCGGCCACGACATCCACATCGCGCTCGAGGCGCAGCGGCCGGATCACCTCGTCGCGGAAGCGCGCCTCGCTCCCCGGCGGCACGACCACTACCCGTTCCACGATCTCGTGGAAGTCGTCGAAGGCGATCAGGCTCCAGGAGAGAAGCGGGTGCCCGAGAAGCGGCACCAGCGCCTTGGGCTCCGGGTGCCCGAGCCGCTCTCCGCGACCGGCGGCGACGATCACCAGCCCGACATCGTTCATCGCCTGCGTCCCTCCCCGGCCTGGGCAGGGGCCCGCCGAGGCCTCGGCGGGGCGCCTCCCGGACCGCGCGCGGGTGCGATCCCCAGCGCTTTCTCCAGGGCCTCGTCCACCCGGGCTACCGGCACCAGCTCGAGCGGCGACCCCTCCAGCTCCCTGGCCGCGCGCGCGGGCACCAGCGCCCGGCTGAAGCCGAGCTTGGAGGCTTCGTGCAGGCGCCTGGGCAGCTGCCCCACGCGGCGTACCTCGCCGCCCAGCCCGACCTCTCCCACCACCACCATGCGCCCGTCGATGGGGATGTCGTGGTAGGAGGAGGCCACCGCCATCGCCACCGCGAGGTCTACCGCAGGCTCCAGCACGCGAAACCCGCCGGCCACGCTGGCGAACACATCGTGGGTCGAGAAGTCCAGGCCCGCGCGCTTCTCCAGCACGGCCAGGAGCACCGCGAGCCGGCGCGCATCCAGTCCGGTGGCCACGCGCCGGGGCACGCTGAACCCCGCGCTGCCCACCAGCGCCTGCACCTCGAGGAGGATCGGCCGCGTGCCCTCCATCGCCGGCGCCACCGCGGAGCCCGACATGCCCTCGCGGCGCTCCTCGAGGAGGAACTCCGAGGGATTCGAGACCGCGCGCAGCCCCTCGTCCCCCATCTCGAACACGCCCACCTCGTGGGTCGGCCCGAAGCGGTTCTTGGCCGCGCGGAACATGCGGTAGTGGTGGTAGCGGTCCCCCTCCAGGTAGAGCACCGCGTCCACCATGTGCTCCATGACCCGGGGCCCCGCCACCATGCCCTCCTTCGTCACATGGCCGACCAAAATGACCGGCACCTGCGAGCGCTTGGCCAGCTCCAGGAAGTAGAGGGTGTTGTCGCGCACCTGGGCCACGCTCCCCGGCGCGCTGTCGGCCTGTGCGCTGTGCAGGGTCTGCACGGAGTCGACGATCACGACGTCGGGCGAGGCCGCCTCCAGCGCCGGGGCCACGGTCTCCACGCGGGTCGAGGCGAGCACGCGCATGCGTTCGTCGATCCCGCCGAGGCGCCGGCTGCGCATGCGGAGCTGGCGCTCCGACTCCTCCGCGCTGACATAGAGAACCTCGAGGCCCTGCGCCGCGTAGGCTGAGGCGGCCTGCAGAAGGAGAGTGGACTTGCCCACCCCGGGATCGCCGGCGACCAGCACGAGGCTGCCCGGGACCAGCCCGCCGCCCAGCACGCGGTCGAACTCCTCGATCCCGGTGCGGTAGCGGGGGAGGCTCTCCGCATCGATCTCGCCCAGGGCCTTGACCACGGGGGGCTCGTCGGCGCCGGCCGGACCGCCCCAGGCGCGGCCGCGCGGCGGGGCCTCGACGCGGCGCTCCTCGAGAGAGTTCCACGCGTCGCAGCCGGGGCAGCGGCCCAGCCACTTGGGAGCGATGTGTCCGCACTCGCGGCAGACGAAACGCGTCCTGGCCTTCATTCCTGCTCCATTCCGACGGGATGCCCGACGGGACGGAGTGTACCGCGCCCGCGGCCGGGCTAGAACACGCTTACTTTGAAGTACCGGCGGGGATTCTGCCGGATGTCGTTGACCAGCGTCCGTGTGTCCCGGACGGTGACCACCAGCTCGTCGTAGAGCGCCCGGTCGTGCAGCACCTGGGCGAGGGTCCCCTGCGAGGAGTCCACCATGGCCATCATCCCGTCCATGTGGGCCAGGGTGCGCTCCAGGACGGTGAGGGTGGTGTCGAGACGGCCCGACACCCGCGCGGCCCCATCCAGGAGCTGCCCCAGCTCGTCGCCGCGGCCCTCCATCGCGATGCGCAGCTCCTTTGTGGAGGCCTGCATGTCCTGGAGCATCCGCGAGAGATCGTCGTGGTTGCGCTCCAGGACCCCCGAGAGCTGGGCGGTGAGCCGCTCGGTGTTGTGAAGGGTGTTGGTGAGGGCCTCCCGGTCGCTCTGGTCGAAGGCGGCGAAGAGCGAGTCGAGGCGCGCCGCGAGGCGCTCAAAGGTCTCGAGGCTCCCCCCCAGGCCGGACATCAGCTGGGGAATGCCGGCCTGGTACTCGCCTTCCAGGACGGCGTCCGGCGGCAGCGGCTCGGCGGGAGGCCCCGGGTACACGGCCACCAGCTTCTGGCCCATGATGCCGACATTCTCGAGGACGACGCGGGTGTTCGGGTACAGCTTGACCTTCTCGTCGAGCTGCATGGTGACCACCGAGCGGCCGTTCTCGAAGGTGATCGCGGACACCTTTCCAGAAGGCACCCCTTGCACCTCGACGGGATCTCCCTTGATGAGCCCGCTCGCGGTGGGGAACGCCACCTTCATGTCGTAGGTGGTCCCGCGGATCTTGAAATCCTTGAACCACAACACGCCCCAGATGAGGACGACGATGGCCAGGATGAAGACGATTCCGACCTGAACATGATAGCGCTGCTCCGACATCGGGTTCTCCTACCTCCGGCGCGCCCCGCCGGGGCCGGCAGGGGCTCCGGAGCCGGGCTCGCGGGTGAGCGGACCTTCCGCCGAGGCGGTGATGAACTGGCGGACCACCGGATCCTCGCTCTTCTGAATCTCCGCGGGGGTGCCGTCGAAGTAGATCCTGCCGTCGTGGAGCAGGCAGAGACGGTCCCCCACGAAGTAGGCGCTGTGCAGGTCGTGGGTGACCACGATGGAGGTCACCTCCAGACGATCCTGCAGCTCGCGGATGAGTTCGTTGATCTGCTGGGCGGTCACGGGATCCAGGCCCGTCGTGGGCTCGTCGTAGAGAATGTACTCCGGTTCCATCGCGATCGCGCGGGCCAGGCCGACGCGCTTGCGCATGCCGCCGGACAGGTCCGCCGGCTTCTTCTCCTCGGCTCCCGACAGCCCCACCATCTCGAGCTTCTCCGCCACGATCCGGGCGATCTCCTCCCGGGCCTTCGCGGTGTGCTCGCGCAGGGCCAGCCCCACATTCTCGCCCACCGTCATCGAGTCGAAGAGCGCCGCACCCTGGAAGAGCATGCCGAACTTCTTGCGCAGCTCGGAGAGCTCGTCGTACTTGAGCCGCCCTACCTCCTGCCCGTCCACCCGGATCGTTCCCCGGTCGGGCTTCATGAGGCCGATGATGTGCTTGAGAAGCACGCTCTTCCCGGTGCCGGAACGACCCAGAACGACGATGCTCTGCCCCTTGCGGATGTCGAGGTCCACGCCGTCCAGGACGGTGAGCGGCCCGAATCGCTTGTGAAGGTCGTGGATCTCGATCACGGCATCCGTTCCTAGCTGGGAGCGAAGATGATGCGGAAGATGACTTCCGCCAGGAAGTAGTCCGCCACGAGGATCAGGACGCAGCTCGCCACCACCGCCTTGGTGGTCGCGACGCCGACTCCCTCCGCCCCTCCCGTGGTCTGGAACCCGTAGTAGCACCCCTCCACGGCGATGATCACGCCGAAGACGAACGACTTGAGGAGGCCGCCGTAGATGTCGTCGGGGTTGAAGAGGATGCGCATGCCTCGGGTGAACATGTCGGTGGAGATGCCGACCCGGGTCACCGCCACGGTCATCCCGCCGAGGATGGCGATGGTGTTGGCGAAGACGGTGACCACCGGCAGCATGAAGAACGCGGCGACCAGCCGCGGCACGGCCAGAAAGCGGACCGGGCGGATGGCGAGGGTCTCGAGCGCGTCCACCTGCTCGGTCACGCGCATCGTGCCGATTTCAGCGGCGAAGGAGGACCCGACCCGGGCGCCCACCACCAGCGCGGTGAGCACGGGCCCCAGCTCGATGAAGACCGACTTCGCAATGAAGGTGCCCACGAAGACCAGGGGCACCGCTCCCTGGAACTGATAGGCGCTCTGCAGCGCGGACACGCCGCCCACGAAGAGCGAGGTCAGGAAGACCAGGGGGAGCGAGCCCACCCCGATGAAGCGGGCCTGGGCCATGATGAGGCGGCCGTAGCGCAGACCGGGCAGGAGCTCCCGGGTAAGCTCGATCAGGAAGAGCGCGAAGCGCCCCGCGGCGGAGACGGTCCCCGCCACGGCCGTTCCCACCCAGCGCAGGGGGGTGTACCAGGCGGTCGTCGGCTCGGCGTCCCGGACCTCTGCCAATGCGTTGCCTCTCGTGGCCATCCGTAATTAGATCGGCAGGAAGGCCGGCAAGTTCCAGCCCCCCGCTCCCGCGAGCATAACGGCAACCGGGCCGGGCGGGTAAGCCCGGGAAGGGGGAGCCGGGCAGGCCCCCACCAGGCGCGCGACTCCCCCACCCCCCGGCGGGGCGGCGCCTCTAGACCGGCGGCTCCTCCGCCGCCGTGTAGCTCTCGAAGCGCGTGTAGTCCGCGATGAACGCCACCCGCACGACCCCCACCGGCCCGTTGCGCTGCTTGCCGATGATGATCTCGCCCATGCCCTCGTTCTCGTCCGTCCGCCGGTAATGCTCCTCACGGTAGACGAAGCAGACCAGGTCCGCGTCCTGCTCGATGGCCCCCGACTCGCGCAGGTCGCTCAGCATCGGCCGGTGGTCGGTCCGCGCCTCCACCGCGCGGGAGAGCTGCGAGAGCGCGAGCACGGGCACCTTGAGCTCCTTGGCCAGGGCCTTGAGGCCGCGCGAGATCTCGCTGATCTCCTGCTGGCGGCTCTCGATCTTCCCGCTGCCCCGCATGAGCTGGAGGTAGTCCACCACGATGAGTCCCAGGTCGCACTCGTTCTTGAGGCGGCGGGCCTTGGCGCGCATTTCCAGCACGCTCATGGAGGCGGAGTCGTCGATGTAGATGGGCGCCTCGAAGAGCTCCCCGGCGGCGGTGTTGAGGAGCGGCCATTCCTTCGCCTGGAGGTATCCGGTCCGCAGCCGGTGGGAGCTGACCCGCGCCTCGCTGCACAGGAGCCGCACCAGGAGCTGCTCGGTGGCCATTTCCAGGCTGAAGATCCCCACCCCGCGCTTGCCGCGCAGGGCGACATGGGAGGCGATGTTCAGGGCGAGGGAGGTCTTTCCCATGGACGGCCGCCCGGCCAGCACGATGAAGTCCCCGTCCTGGAAGCCGCTGGTGAGGTGATCGAGGTCCACGAACCCGGTGGAGAGGCCGGTGACCGATGCCTTCTCCCGGTAGAGGGTCTCGATGCGCTTGATGGTGGAGGCCATCAGGTCCTGAACCCGCACGAAGCCCTTGCGCACCCGGGCGTCCGAGATGTCGAACATGGCCCGCTCGGCCTCGTCGAGCAGATCGGCCGCGTCGTCCCGCCCGTCGAAGGCCCGCGCCGCCATCTCGGTGGACACCTCGATGAGCCGTCGCAGGATCGCCTTTTCCTTGATGATCTGCGCGTGGTACTCGACATTGGCGGCGGTGGCCACGGACTCCATGAGACCGGCCAGGTAGGTCGCCCCGCCCACCGACTCGAAGTCCCCCTGGCGCCGCAGTTCCTCCGCCACGGTGATCGCGTCGATGGCGTCTTCCTTGCGCTGCCACAGGGCGACCAGCGCGCTGAAGATGCGCCGATGCGCGGGGCGGTAGAAGGCGGCCTCGTCGATCACCTCGAGGGCGCGGGCCAGAGCGCGGGAATCCAGGAGGGCCGCGCCCAGCACCGAACGCTCCGCTTCCAGCGCCTGGGGCGGCACCCGCAATCCCTCGCCCGCCGCGTCGCGCAGATAACTATCCGTGGTGGTCACGCGCAAATCCCCCCGGCGCCGCGCAGGAGGCGCGGCGCGATGAAGGCAGACGGTTGTGTGCGGGTGAGGCGATCCGGGTCCGAGGCGGCCGCCGCGGCGCGCTGCCGAGCGCGCGCGGGACCACCGCGGAAATCTAGAAGACGGGGGAGGTGCTGACAAATGATAACCCGGATCGCGGAGCCCGCGCGGGGGAGAGGATGTGCAAAGCCCGGTCTTGAAATCGGCATGGGGGGGCGCGGAGGCTTCCCGCGCGCGAGAACGGCAAAATCGTCACGGCATCGTCTTTTTCCACATCTCCCCAGTCCGATGGGGAGAACCTCCGGCCGCGAAGGACGCCCGGCTAGATTTTCGGGGCTGCCTTGTAACACATTGTCTGGTAACATGTTACATTTCACCCACAACGCGCGCGGCGCGGCCGCCGGGTCCGGATTGCGGAAAACCCCGTGGATAATGGGGTTAGTGGGGCGGGTTCAGGCGCAGGGTGAACGGAGGCCTGTTCGGGTCCGCGCGGCCCCCGGGCGCCGCCCTCGCGCAAGGACCGCTCAGCGCAGGTATTCCCGCCGCAAGAGCTGCATGTCCTCCCAGACGATCCGCTTGAGGTCCGGATTGCGCAGCAGCGCGGCAGGGTGATAGGTGGGCACCACCGGGATGCGGTCGCGGTAGGAGAGCACCCTGCCGCGCAGGCCTCCCATGGGCGCGCCGAGCTGGTCCACAATGTAGCCGGCCGCGAAGCGTCCCAGCGCGCAGAGGATCTTCGGGTTCACCAGCTCGATCTGCTCCTCGAGGTAGGGAGTGCAGGCCGCGATCTCGTCCGGGCGCGGATCGCGGTTGTCGGGGGGCCTGCACTTGAGGATGTTCGCGATGTAGATCTCCTCGCGGCGGAACCCAACCGCGTCGAGGATCTGGTCGAGAAGCTTTCCGGCCCGGCCGACGAAGGGCTCGCCGAGCCGGTCTTCCTCCGCGCCGGGCGCCTCGCCGATGAAGAGCACGCGGTTGCGCGCGCTGCCCCGCCCGAAGACGACCTGCTTGCGCGTGGCGCAGAGGCGGCACTTGTCGCAGGTGGAAGCCGCCGAGGCCAGCGCCGCCAGCCGCGCCATGCGCTCCCCGTAGTCCGGCGCCTCCGGCTCGGGGGCGAGGAGCGGAAGCCTCTTGCCGCGGTCCGGAGCGGGGGCGGGGGCGGGAGCCGGCCCCGCGGCGCTCCGCGGGCGGTCCAACGCCTCGCGCAGACCGGAGGAGGTCAGATGCGCTCGGCCGCGCTCCTGCTCCCGCTCGAGCCGCGCCCGCAACTCAGCGCTGAGCGCTGCGAGCTCGTCGCGTGGATCGTTCACCGGTCGTCCTCCGGGGGGCCACGCTTCGGCGGGCCACCACCCAATCCAGAATGCGCTGGGCGACCTCCCGCTTGGGAAGCACCGGCAGCCGCCGCCCCGTCTTGCCATGCTCGAGGAGCCACACGACATTGGTGTCGCCGCCGATGGCCGCCCCCGCCATATTCGGGTTGTTGACCACGATCAGGTCCACGCCCTTGCGCTCCAGCTTCTCACGGCCCCGCTCCTGCGGGTTCTCCGTCTCCAGCGCGAAACCCACCAGGATCTGCCCCTCGCGGCGCTGCCCGGCCAGGGCGGCCAGAATGTCGGGGTTGGCCTTGAGCGCGAGCTCCAGGTCCGCCTTGCCCCGGCGGATCTTGGTGGGGCTGGTCCGGGCGGCGCGAAAGTCGCCCACCGCGGCGGCCATCACCAGCACATCACATTCGGGGAAATGCCGCGCTGCCGCGTTGGCCAGCTCGGCCGCGGTGGCGATGCGCTGCACCGCGACCCCGTCCGGAGCGGGCACATCCATCGGGCCCGCCAACAGGGTGACCTGCGCGCCACGGGCCAGAGCCTCCTCGGCCAGGGCCACGCCCATCTTGCCGCTGGAGCGGTTGGTGAGGATGCGCACCGAGTCGAGGGGCTCCTCGGTGCGGCCCGCCGTGACCAGGACGCGCACCCCGGCCAGGTCCTGCGGATGGCCGATCAACTCCACCACCCGGCCCAGGATCGTCGCGGGTTCCGCCATGCGGCCGGGGCCGAATTCGCGACAGGCCATCCACCCTTCCTCGGGGTCGGCGACCTGGTGGCCGAGCCGCCGCAGCCGCGCGAGGTTGTCCTGGGTGATGGGGTTCTTCCACATGCGGTGGTTCATGGCGGGGGCCCAGAGGACCTCGGTTCCCGCGGCGACCAGCACCGTGCTCAGCGCGTCGTCGGCCAGGCCCCAGGCCGCCTTCGCCAGAGTGTTGGCGGTGGCGGGGGCGACCACCACCAGGTCCGCGTCCTTGACGATCTCGATGTGTCCGATGCCCGTCTCGTCCCCCTCCCCTGCCGCCGCCTCGTCGGCCGCCCAGAGGGAGGTGAGCACCGGATGCCCGGAAAGAGTCCGAAAGGTGAGGGGAGCGACGAAGCGGGCCGCGGCGGCGGTCATCACCACGCGCACCTCCGCGCCTTCCTGCATGAGGAGCCGGAGCAGCTCCGCCGCCTTGTAGGCCGCGATCCCTCCCGAGACCCCGAGCACGATCCGCTTTCCCTGGAGCTTCATGGTGTGATCCCTGCTTTCGCTTGCGATCCGGTCCCGCGCCCGACGCCGTCGCTTCCCGGCGCCGGTGACGCGCATCCACCCCGTCGCGTGGTCTCCTGCGCCCCCCCCTAAAATAGCAAAAGGCCGGAGGGTTCACCTCCGGCCCGGTCCGCAGCGCGCACGGCGCGAGTCGCGCGCGGCCTGGCGATCAGCCCTCGGAGTCCCCGGCGTCGGTCGCGAAGGGGAGCTCGGCGGAAGCCGGCGCCTCAGGGGCGGCCTCCTCCCAGGTGTACTTGATCTTGCCGTCGTGCAGGCGCTCCCAG
>CAZWKH010000089.1:0-9153 GCA_964633885.1 uncultured bacterium
CATGTCGCCGGCGGCCCGCTTGCGCGCGGCCTCGGCAAAGGTCTCGTAGGTCCCCTGCAGGATGCCCTGGGTGCCGATGTAGATCCACGAGCCCGCGGTCATCTGCCCGTACATCATGAGGCCTCTGGCCTCGAGGTCGCGGAAATGCTCCCAGTTCGCCCATTTCCCCACCAGGTTGGAGTTGGCGATCAGGACCCGCGGCGCGCCGGGGTGGGTGCGGAACACCGCGACCGGCTTGCCGCTCTGCACCAGCAGGGTCTCGTCCCCGCCGAGGGTCTTGAGGGTGCCGACGATGGCGTCGAAGGCGGCCCAGCTGCGCGCGGCGCGCCCGGTGCCCCCGTAGACCACCAGGTCGTCGGGGCGCTCCGCCACATCCGGATCCAGGTTGTTCATGAGCATGCGCATGGCCGCTTCCTGCGGCCAGCCCTTGCAGGTGACGGCGGCGCCGCGCGGGGCGCGGACGGTGCGGGCAGTGGCGGTCGGTGTCATGTCGGGTCTCCTTGTCGCGAAAGTACGGCCCCCCTATTCCACCACGAAGCGGCTGCCCGCGCCAGAGCCGCGCCGTCCGGGACCTCGGTCACCGGCAGGGGCAGCGCGTCGCGAAAGCGGCCGCCGTAGTTCCTGGTCAGGAGCCGGGTGTCCAGCACGGCGACGATGCCGCGGTCCGCGCGCCGGCGGATGAGTCGCCCGAAGCCCTGCTTGAAGCGCAGCACCGCCTCGGGGAGGTAGAGATCCGTGAAGGGGTTGCCCCCCTCCGCCTCGAGGCGTTCGGCGCGGGCCTGATAGCGCGGCTCGGTGGGCACACCGAAGGGCAGCCGCGTGAGCACCAGCACTTCGAGGTCGTCCCCGGGCAGGTCCACCCCCTCCCAGAAGCTCGCGGTGCCGAGGAGCAGCGCCCGGTCCGCGCGGCGGAACGCCGCCAGCACATCGCTGGCCGTCCCATGCTCGCCCTGCGCGACCACCTGGTAGGCGGAGCCGCCCACCAGGGCGCGCACCGCGTCGAGGTCGCGGTAGGAGGTGAAGAGCGCCATGGTCTTGCGCGCGGGGTCGCGCATCAGCGCGTCCAGGGTCTCCGCGGTGGCCTCGGCCCATCCCGGCTCGCGCGGATCCGGGCCGCGCCGCACCGCCAGGGCCAGTGCCTGCTGCGTGAAGTCGAAGGGCGAGGGGTAGGCGATGGAGGGGAGCGCCCCCGCGAAGCCCACCTCCCGCGCGAAGTATCCGAAGTCCGTCCCCGCGGCCAGGGTGGCGGAGGTGAAGACCAGCCGCTCCGGTCCCCCGGCGAGCGCGGCCGCCACCCGAGGCCCTGCCTCGAGCGGCGAGGCGTTCAACGAGAAGCCCTCCTCGCTCCACTCCTTCCAGTGCACCCGCTCCCGGTCCTGAGGATCCGGATGGAGGAGATCCTCCAGGTCCTGGCGCAACGCGTCCACCTCGCCCTGGAAGCGGCCCACCTCGGCGAGGAAGGCCGACTCCGCCTCGCTCTCCGCGTCCTCCCCGTCCAGGCAGGAAGCCAGGGCATGGGTGTCCGCGGAGAGGGTCCCGAGGGCGTGCAGCAGCGGCTCCACGGCCAGCGGACATAGCGCGGCCAGCTCCTCCGGATCGCTGTAGCGGCGGCGATCGTCGCCCTTCGCACGGGCACCGTTCCTCTTGCCGAACCAGTCCCGGGCCAGGCGCTCCGCGCCCGAGAGGGAGCGATGCACGGCAAGCAGCCGCGAAGCCCCCTCGCCGGTGCGCGCGGCCTCGGGGAGATCTCCGGAGGAGCCCGGCGAGGCGTCCACCAGCGACTGCAGGCGCGTCGGTCCGGCCATGACCGTGAGGTGCTCGATGGCCACCCGCACAAAGGCATGGGCCTCGTCCACGATGAGCGCCGGACACTCGGGGAGCACATCCCCCTCGCCGAAGAGGTGGCTGGCCAGCAGCGCGTGGTTCACGACCAGGAGGTCCGCGGTGCCCGCCCGGGCGCGGGCCTGCTTGAAGAAGCATCCCGACTGCGGGGAGCAGGCCGGGCCGCGGCAGAAACGCGGCTCGCTGGCCACATGCAGGGCGAGGTAGCGGAGATCGCGCGGGTCGCGCTCGCCGCAGGAGCCGAGGTCGCCGTCCTCGGTGCGCTCCACCCAGGGACGCAGCCGCTCCAGGAGCCCTCGCGCCCCCTCCGTGGAGGCATCGCGGCAGGCCGCCTCGTAGCGGCGACGGCAGAGGTAGTTCGCGCGGCCCTTGAGCAGGAACACGCGCAGGTCCGGACCCACCGCGAGCCTCAGGCGCGGCGCCTCGAGCTCGAGGAGCTGGTTCTGCAGCGCCTTGGTGTGGGTGGAGACCAGCACGGGCCCGTGTCCCTCCGCGGCCCAGAGAGCTGCGGGCAGGGCGTAGGCGAGGGACTTGCCGATGCCGGTGGGCGCTTCCACCGCCAGCCGGCCGCCGTCCTCGAAGAGGCGCGCCACCTCCAGCGCGAGCTCGCGCTGAAACGGACGGTCCTCGTAGGGAGCCAGGGCCAGGGCCAGCATGCCGCCCGGCGCGAGCAGATCCGGCACCCTCTCCGCGTTGTAGGTCATCGTTCCACCCGTCCGCCCATGTCCTGCGCCCGCCTAGCCGCGTCCGATCCGCTTCAGGAACGCCTCTTCGTCCAGCACCGGAACGCCGAGTGCCAGCGCCTTGTCCCTCTTGCTCCCCGCCTCCTCCCCGGCCACCACGAAGGAGGTCTTCCTGCTCACGCTCGCGGCGGCGTGCCCACCCAGTTCCTCGATGAGCCGCTCGATCTCCTCGCGGCTGAAGCGGCCGAGGGTGCCCGTCACCACGACGGTCATCCCCTCCAGGGGGCGCCCCGCCGAGGCGGCGCCCTCCTCGTCCATCACCACCCCCGCCGCGCGGAGCCGCTCCAGGAGCTTGGCGTTCTCCGGCCGGGAGAAGAACTGCGCCACGCTCGAGGCGATGACCGGTCCCACCTCGCGCACTTCGGTCAGATCCTCCGCGCTCGCGGCGCGGATCGCGTCGAGCGATCCGTAGTGGCGCGCCAGCACCCTCGCCGTATGGGCGCCCACCTCGGGGATGCCGAGCCCGAAGAGGAGGCGGGAGAGACCGCGGGTCCTGCTGATCTCGATCCCGCGCACGAGGTTTTCCGCGCTCTTCTCCCCCATGCGCTCGAGCGGCACCAGATCCCTTGCGCGCAGGGTGTAGAGATCGGCGATGTCCCGGACCAGCCCCTCGCGGGTGAGGGTGAGCACCAGCTTCTCGCCCAGACCCTCGATGTCCATGGCCCCCCGCGACGCGTAGTGCATGATGCTGCGGTCGCGCTGTGCGGGACAGCTCAGGTTCACGCAGCGGATCACCACCTCGCCCTCGGCGCGCACCAGCTCGCTCCCGCAGCTCGGACAGCGCGTGGGGTAGACGAACCTGCGCGTGCCGCGCGGACGCAGCTCGCTGACCACGCGCACGACCTTCGGGATGATCTCCCCCGCCTTCTCCACGATCACGGTGTCGCCCACCCGCGCGTCCAGCCGCTCGATCTCGTCCGCGTTGTGCAGCGTGGCCCGGCTCACCGTGGTGCCGCTCACGAAGACCGGCTCCAGCACCGCGGTGGGCGTCACCGCGCCGGTGCGCCCCACCTGGACGAGGATGTCCAGGAGCCTGGTGGGCTTCTGCTCGGCTTCGTACTTGAAGGCCACCGCCCAGCGCGGGAACTTGCTGGTGGCGCCAAGCCGCGCCTGGGCGGCGAAGTCATTCACCTTGATCACGAGGCCGTCCACATCGAAGGAGAGCCGGCGGCGGCGCTCCGCCCAGGCCGCGATGCGCTGGTGGAGCTCCTCGGGTCCGGCCGCCCCTTCCCCGCCATGGGTGGGGAGGCCGATCCGCCCGAGATACGCGAGGGCCTCGAGCTGCGACCGCGGGCCATGGGCATCGGCATCCACCAGGGTGTAGAAGGCGATCCGCAGCGGCCGGCGCGCCACCACCCGCGAGTCCAGAAGCTTCAGGGTCCCCGCCGTCGCGTTGCGGGGATTCACGACGGGCTCGCGCCCTTCCTCACGGGCCTGCTCGTTCAGGAGCTGGAACCCCGCGTGGGTCATGTAAACCTCGCCGCGGACCTCCAGCAGGCCGCGCAGCCCCTCCACCCGCAGGGGCAGGCCGCGCACGGTGCGCAGGTTGGCCGTGATGTCGTCCCCCTGCGCGCCGTCTCCGCGGGTGGCGCCCAGGGCCAGGATCCCGTCCTCGTAGCGCACCGCCACCGCCACGCCGTCCATCTTGGGCTCTACCGCATAGCCTACGGCGGGATCCGCGGCGGTCAGTCCCAACCCGCGCCGCACCCGCTCGTCGAAGGCGCGGAGGTCCTCCTCGCTGTAGGTGTTGTCGAGGGACAGCATGGGGACGCGGTGGGCTATGGCGCGGAAGGACTCCAGGGGCGCCCCTCCGACCCGCTGGGTGGGCGAGTCCGGCGTCACCAGGTCCGGGCGCTCCGCCTCCAGATGCTTCAGCTCCTCCAGGAGCCGGTCGTACTCGCGATCGGGAATGACGGGCCGCGCCTCGACATAGTAGCGACGGTCATGCTCGCGCAGGACCCGCCTGAGCTCCTCGATCCGCGCCGCCATGGCCTTTCCGTCCACGCGACCTCCTCTACCCAAATGGTTGCGCCGGATGATGATACACTTTGCGCTCCGGCTTGCGCAGAGCGCCAATCCCAGGAGGAGGCCAGAGGCATATGCTCGGTTCCCGCGTCATCCGCGCCGCCCTCGGGGCGGCCCCCCCCCGCCATCTTTCCCGCCTCGCGCCGGCCCTGGGCTGCGCGCTGCTCCTGGCCGGGACGGCCTCGGCCTCCTCACCCGAGGGAGCCGCCTACCGCCCCGACTCGACCTGCACGGGAGACAGGGCCGCCCATCCCAGCGAGCCCGCGGTCAAGAAGGCGATCGCCGAGTCCGAGGTGATCTTCGTGGGCAACCCCTTCGCAGTGCACGACCCGGTGCCCTTCTCCGTCCGGCTCCCCGAGGAGGAGATGGTCATCGACATCGGCTTCCAGGTGCTGCGTGCCTGGAAGGACAGCGCGCGGGACACGGTCTGGGTGCGCACCTTGCGCTCCCCCCAGGCCGGGGGCTGGTCCTTCAACCCGGAGTTCACCTACCTGGTCTACGCCCGTCGCTACGGGGATGTGATCTGGACCGACGCCTGCAGCCGCTCGCGGCTCGCGCGCAACGCGGAGACCGACCTCTACTACCTCGGCAAGCCCAGCTTCGACGACGGCTCGGGAGGCGTGGAGGAGGTCACCATCGAGACCCTGCTGCAAACCGTGCGCGACAACACGGGGACCCGCCGCCTGCTCGCCATCCACGCCGTGGCCGGCATCGAGGAGGAGGCCGAGCGCGTCCTGCCCGTACTGGAAGAGGTCTACCGCACAGGCCAGGGGTCGGAGCGCTCCGAGGCCATCAACGCGATGGCGCGGATGCGGGCGAGGGCCCGCAGCAGGCTCCCGCTCCTCCTGGAGGCCTCGGCGGACTCCGCGGCCTACATCCGCCAGGCTGCGGCCGGAGCCCTGGGAGAGGTGGGCGACGACTCGCCCGAGGTGCTCGACGCGCTCGTCCGGCTCACCGCCGACGAGGAGACGGTGGTGCGCGGCATGGCCGCCCGTGCTCTGGGCCGCATCGCTTCGGGAGAGCCTCGGGTCGTGGCCGCGCTGCAGCCGCTCCTGGAGGACCGGGCCCGCTTCTGCCGGGATGCGGCGCAGGCGGCTCTCAACGCGATCGCCGCGAAGAAGGAGAAGGAGTCGCGATGACTTCGCCGCGCGCCCGGCCCGCGGCGACCCGCCGCCTCGCGCGGTGACCGGCTCTCCGCGGTCCTAGAACACCGCGTCGAGCCGCAGGTGGATCCGCCCGTCTAGGGGGCTCTCCCCCTTCGCGACGCCGTACTCGATCCCCAGCTTTCCGGCCTGGCGCAAACCCACCCCGGTGCCCAGGAGGAATTGGTCGAAGCTGTCGCGCAGTTCCCGGCCGGCACGGGGCGCGACGAACCCGGCGTCCGCGAAGAGGTAGAGCGCCGAACCCCGGGCATCCACGAGCCACCGCCACTCCGCCTGCGCGATCCAGGCCGCCCGGGTCAGAAACTGCTCCTCGCGGTAGCCGCGCAGGGAGGACGCGCCCCCCACCGCGAAGAGATCGTAGCGGGCCAGGGTGTCCTCGGGACTTTCCAGCGCCTCGAAGGAAGCGCGCAAAGCAAGCAGCCAGCGGCTTCCGGCGCGACGGTAGCCCTCGGCCTGAGCCGTCCACCGCGTGCGATCGACCCGCTGATCGAGGGAGTCCCCTGCGGCGGTGAAGCGCTTGGTGCCTCGGCGGGTCTCCACAGCGAGACGCCCGCCTGCCGTGGGCAGGAGCATCGAGTTGCGCCGGTCCCAGGCCACCCCCACCAGGGTGAAGCCCTCCGTCACCGCGCCCAGACCGGAGCCGGTCTCGACGGCGCGGGTACCTCCCCGTCCAACCCGGAAGCGCCAGCCGCCGGACCGGTCCAGGCTCCCGGCAACTTCCCATTTCGTATAGGAATAGACGCCTTCGTTCACATCGTGGGTGAGGCCGCCTTCCAGGCCGATCGGCAGGAGCGGGAGCCAGGGCTCCCGGTAGCTCAGGCCGAACCGGCTGAGCCCCTCGCCGCGGTCTTCCCACCGCGCGCTCGCGCGCCGCGCCGTGCCCGCGATGTTGGCGAGATCGAGGTCCAGGAGCCCGGTCACCCGCGCGTCCCTCCCGCTCACTCCGAGCACCCCTGCGAAGCGCGTGGTCGGCGGCTCGGTCACCGCGACCCGCAGTAGCACCTCCTCCGGTTGCGCGCCGGGGCGCAGCTCCACCTCCCCCACGGTGAGGAAGAGCCCGGAACGCGACAGGGACTCCACCAGCGCGCGGTCCTGCCGGCCGGTGTAGCTCTCCCCGACCCGCAGCCCGCCGAGGCGCATCGCCGTGGCCGGTCGGGTCACCTTCGCTCCGTCGAGCAGGAGCCCCGCGAGCCGCGCGCGGGCCCCGGGATCCAGGGTGATGCGACCGTCGATCTTCCCGTCGCGCAGGGTGAAGGAGCCCGCCGAGGCCTCCGCGAAGGGGTAGCCGCTCTCGGCGAGCCAGGCCAGGCCGCGCAGGAGCGCGGGGCCGAGCGGGGCCTGCGCGATGGGGCGTCCCTCGAGATCGACCGCCCGCTCCCAGGCCAGGCTGTCCACGAAGCCGGGAGCTTCCAGCCGCAGCTCTCCCCAGCGCAGGGCCTCGGCGGCCCGCGCGCCACGCACGAGGCCGGGGGTCGCGACGCAGAGGGACGCGGCGCAGAGAGACGCAGCGCAGAGCAACAGTCCCCACCCGCGCATCAGAAGGACCCCCGCAGTTCCAGGCGCCCCTCGCGCAGAGCCCCCAGGCCCCGCGGATAGTCCAGAGCGATCGCCGCGGTGAGCAGGATGCCCGCGCGCAGCCGCGCCTCCGCGAGCAGGTCCAACCGCCACCCCTCGGTCAGGGAGGGCGCACCCGGACCGCGCAGGCCGATGAAGCCCTCGCGGCGCAGGAGCGTGGTGCGCGCGTAGCGCAGGTCGAGGCGCCCCAGCCCGGAGCGCGACCACTGCAACCTCGGCCGCAGCACCCAGCCCGCGGCGTCGCGATCCTGCCCCGTCTCCTCGCTGTAGCTCGCCTCGGCCGAGACGCGGCCGTTGCCTCCCGCGACGGCCAGACGCCGCCCACCCCGCAGGGTGCCCGCGCGCAGGTCGGTGGTCTGGATGAAGCCGTCCTCGCCCAGCAGGTTCACCTCCTCGCGCCGCCTTCCCAGCGAGCCCTCGATCTCGGTGTCCCATCCCGGCCCCGGCACCGAGCGGAGAGTTGCGGTGTAGGCCTCGCTCCCGCTCACCTCCACCAGCGCGGTCTCCCCCGCGCCGGGGGTGCGGGTCACGCGCCGGGTCGCTTCCTGCCCGAGGCGGGCGCCCAAGGCGCGATTCAGAGGCAGGATGTCGATGGTCTGCCGCTCGTTGAGCCTCCCGTCCACCGTGCTGCGGCGATCCAGATAGGAGCCGGGGGAGAGAAAGTAGCGAGGCGTGACCAGCGGGAGGAGCGAGGACTCGCTCAGGGTGGCGAAGCCCTCCCAGGCGATCCGCCGCAGCCAGGGGGCCACGCGGGCCTCGGGTCCGGGCGGTGACCAGCGCAACCGCGTCGCGATCTCCACCTGGCCGGTGAGCTCTTCCTCCCCCAGAACTCCGTAGACCACATCGTAGCCGCCCCCTGGCCCCACATAGTTGCCGAAGCGGTCGAAGTACCCCGCGCTGTCGGATGCGGCGGGCTGGATGGTCTTCTCGCGCCGGCGCAGGCCCTGGGTGCCGACATCCATCGTAAGAAGTCCGCTCCACGCGCCGCTCGCCGCGCGGTGGCGCAGGTCGAGCCGGCCCAGGTCGCGCCGCTCGCCGGCGGCCCCCTTCATGCTGACCCGCCGCGCCTCGTAGCGCGCGGACAGGCTCAGAGAGCGCAGGTCGGCGCTCAGCGAGGCGTAGGCCGTCCGCGTGTCCTGGGTCTCGCGCCAGGCGCCGGTCGCGGTGGAGAGGGAATCGTCGAGGCGCCGCCCCAGGCCGACTTCCCATTCCAGCGGCCAGGCCTCCTTCGGGAAGAGCAACGCGGCGCTCCAGTCGCGATGCCTCTCTCCGGCGCCCGTTGCCGCGCGCCGGCGCGACTCCTGCGACGCGGTGACCCTTGGCCGCGCGCGGCCGCGCCTCGCGGCCAGGTTCCCCTCCAGGCGATCCAGCTCGCCGCGCCGCGATCCCACCTCGTCGCGCGCGCCGGTCCAGGCGATGCCCGCGCCGAGCCGATCGTCTCCGTAGTCGAGAGCCTGCCGCTGCCGGAGCGCCGTGAAGCTGTCGGCCAGCGCGAAGCTCCCGCCCTCGGCGGTCCACCGCAGGCGCTCCCGCCAGCGCAGCTCGAACGCGGCTTCCCCAAGGCTCTCGTCCCGGATCTCCTCGGTTCCGGTCAGGTTCCACTCCCGCGCGAAAAAGGCGGGGCGCAGGCGGGCCGGCGCGTCGAACCCCTCCCCCATGCGGCGCAGGCGAAATCGCGGCGCGAGGGAGAACCCGCGGCCGAGTGCGCGTGGGCTGAGGCTTCCCTCGGCGAGGAATGCGCCGCCCTCGTTGTCCCCGTCGTCCAGAGGGCTCAGAATGTTGCGGTCCACGGCGGCGAAGGCGCC
>CAZWKH010000090.1:0-9082 GCA_964633885.1 uncultured bacterium
TCACCTCTCGCTGGCCTCCGTGGTGGGGGAGGCGGTGGCGAAGCTCCCCGAGACCGCGCGCCGCGACGGGCTCCTGGCCGAGCTGCTTGAGTTCTTCCGCGACCGGCTAGCCTACTTTCTGCGCGAGAGGGGGATCAGCTACGACGCGGTGGACGCCGTGCTGGCCGCCGACGCCGACGATCCCCTGGACGCGCTCGCCCGCGCGAGCGCCTTGAACGCGATTCGGGGCGAGGAGGCTCTGGAGCGGCTCGTGATCGGATTCAAGCGCGCGGCCAACATTCTCAAGGGGATCGACGAGAACGCCCTCCCGGAGCCGGCACGGGTAGACTGGTCGAAGGCGCACCCCACCGAGCGCCTCCTGCACCAGGCGACGCTGGCGGCCGGGGAGAAGCTCCGTCGCGACGAGCGCAAGGGTGCGGCGGGCGGACTCGGGCTGGTGCGGGCCACGGCGGCCTACGCGGCCAAGCTCGAGGACCTCCTGGAACTGCGTGAGCCGATCGACCGGTTCTTCGACGATGTCCTGGTCATGTCCGAGGATCCCGCCGAGCGTGACCGCCGGCTGGCGGTGCTCGCGGAAGCGCGGGGGCTCTTCCGCCACCTCTTCGATCCGGCGCGGATCGTGATCGAAGGGGAGGGAGCGACGAACAGCGCGGGGTAGGGTCATGAACGAACATTTCGGTCTCCTGGTTCCGCGCGCCGCGCCCGATCCCCTTCCCCACACCGTCTGCGCGCCGTACGACGGCGCTCCCATAGGGACGGTGGACCTCGCCGGACCGGAGGCGGTGGAGCGGGCTCTGGCCACCGCCCATGGACTCTTCCGCGACCGCGACGCCTGGCTGGCTCCGGCCAGGCGCGTGGCGGTGCTGGACCGCCTCGGCGCGCTCCTGCGCGAAGAACGCGATGCCCTCGCGCTCGAGTCCGCGCGGGAGGGCGGCAAGCCCCTGGGGGACTCCCTCGTCGAGGCCGACCGTGCGATCAACAGCGTGCGGCTCTGCGCCGAGGCGCTCCGCGCGGGGCATGGCCGGGAAGTGCCCATGAACCTGGACGCGGCCTCCGCGGGACGGCTCGCCTTCACCACCCACGAGCCGATCGGCGTGGTCGTGGCCTTCGCCGCATTCAACCATCCGCTCAACCTCATCGCCCATCTGGTCGGCCCCGCGGTGGCGGCGGGTTGCCCGGTCATCGTGAAGCCTGCCGAGGCCACCCCCCTCACCTGCATGCGCTTCACGCGGCTCCTCCACGAGGCCGGGCTGCCTCCGGAGTGGTGCCAGGCGCTGGTGACCCGCGACCTGGATCTGGCCGGAGCGCTCGCCGCCGACCGGCGGGTCGCGTTCTTCAACTTCATCGGCAACGCCCGGGTGGGCTGGATGCTGCGCTCGCGGCTCGCGCCGGGGGCCCGCTGCGCGCTGGAGCTGGGTGGGGCAGCGCCGGTCCTGGTCGCCGCAGACGCCGACCTGGACGCCGCCCTGCCCCTCATCGCCAAGGGCGGCTTCTACCACGCGGGTCAGGTCTGCGTGTCGGTGCAGCGCGTGTTCGTGCATGCGTCGGTCGCGCGGGTCTTCGCGGAGCGCCTCGCCGAGGCCGCCTCGAGGATGCGGGTGGGCGACCCGACGCTGCGCGAGACCGAGATCGGGCCACTGATCCGCACCGGCGAGGTGACGCGGGTGGCATCGTGGGTGGAGAAGGCGCGGCGGGGCGGCGCCGGACTGCTCTGTGGCGGGCACGCCCTGGGGGAGAGAGCCTATGAGCCCACCGTGCTCTTCGACCCGCCGGCCGGCGCGGAGGTCAGCACGCAGGAAATCTTCGGCCCCGTGGTCTGCGTGTATCCCTTCGAGGAGCTCGACGAGGCGATCGCGCGCGCGAACGGCCTTCCCTTCTGCTTCCAGGCGGCGGTGTTCTCGCGCGATCTCGACATCGCGCTGCGGGCGGCGCGCAGGCTGGAGGCATCCGCGGTCATGGTCAACGACCACACGGCGTTCCGGGTGGATTGGATGCCTTTCGGCGGGCTCCGCGCCTCGGGCCTGGGCGTGGGCGGGATTGCGCAGACCTTGCGGGACTTGCAGGTGGAAAAGCTGGTGGTCCTGCGGTCTCCCGAGCTGGGATTCAGGGTAAACTGACAAACCGAATCGTGTTTATAACCGTCTAACTGATAGTGATTTAATGAGTTGTTGAAAATGGTTCTCAATCTCTCCGTTTTGGTATAGCCTGTCGGCCTCAGCCCGGGAGACGGCCCCCCCTCCCGGCAGGTTCTCCGCGCCGCAGTATCGGGCTGCTTTGCGCGACGGAACCTATTCAATCGACTCCAGGGGCCAGGAGGATCCCAATCCATGCGCAGTGTCTGGCGTCTTGGCTTGTCCAGCATGATCACCGTGACGGTCCTCGGTCTCGCGACCGGGTGCGGCCGCGAATACCCGGCCGGTTCCGCAGGCTCGGTCCTCAGCCCCTCGGCGGGCGTGATCGCCGCCGAGGAGGCGGCCTCGCTCGGTTCCCAGGACTTCTGTGCCGGGGACGCGCCGGCCCTGAGCCCCTCGCTCCCCGGCCCCGCCCTGTCGGATGTCCAGTCCTTCCAGACCGTGTACAGCACCGATTTCGTGGTCGCCGGGGTCGGCGGCATGCGCAACATCGGCTCTGCGACCCTGGCCCTGTCCGGCATCACCGGTCCGGTCACGGAGGCGTACCTCTACTGGAACGGACCCAGCAACGACACCTCGCCGACCGCGAACGCGAATGTCCTCGTCAACGGCATGCCCGTGGCGGGGACGAACATCGGCTTCTCCGCGGACAACTGCTGGGGCTACGACCACAGCCAGTCCTACCGAGCCGATGTCACCGCGATCGTGAGCTCGGCCGGCAACGGCAACTACGCCCTCAGCGGCTTCGGCGCCGGCGCCGTCAACACCAACGGAGCCTCGCTCATCGTGTTCTTCAACGATGGGAATCCGGCGAACAACCGTGATGTCGTGATCTTCGACGGGAACGATTCCAATGTGAGCAATCCCTACGACGCCGACGGGTGGAACATGACCCTCGGCGGGATCGACTACGCCATGGGGAGCGCGAACCTGCAGCTCCATGTCGCGGACGGTCAGGACTTCGGCCCCGGCAACGACAGCGCCGTCTACCTCAACGCGGCGGTGCTGGAGCCGACGGGGAACATCTTCGACGGGATCTCGGTGCCCTCCGCCAACAACGGGCCGACGGGCAACGGGAGCCTGTGGGACATCCGGAGCTGGGACATCACCTCCTTCCTGTCGCCGGGCCCCAACTCGCTGGCCCTCACCGCGGGCCCTTCCTTCGACTGCCTGGGTCTGATCGTGGCCGTGGTCGACCTTCCGGCGGGTGCGGCTCCCGGAGCCGACGCCTTCTTCACCGGGGGCGGGTTCCTGGAAGGCCGCGGCGGCAAGGTCACCTTCGGCTTCAACGCGGGCCCGCGTGAGATGGGCGGCGAGCTGAAGGGCAAGCTGCAGGTCAACGATCACGCCTCCAAGATGAAGATCCACGGGACCACCGTGGAGACCTACAGCGTGAACGGCGACTGCGCGATCTTCAGCGGCAGCTGCGAGGTGGACAACGCCACCGGCTTCACCTACGCCGCGCGGGTCTGCGACTTCGCCGAGCCCGGCAAGGGCGTCGACTCCTTCGCCGTGGTCGTGTGGGATTCCTCGAACGCGGTGGTGTACGCGGCCTCGGGCCTGCTGGGCGGCGGCAATGTCCAGAAGCACGGCCTGCTCCTGACCCTGGCCCCCTAAGGGATTCGCGGCCGCAAGAGCGGTTGCGCCCGGGACGGAGCCGGACGCGTTGTAGTGTGCGGGGCCGGGGGCCATGCCCTCGGCCCCGTCTTTTGCGGCGCCGCCGCGGCGCGGCGCAGGTCCGCGCTTTTTGGGGTTGAACCCTGAGCCTCCGGCTGATAGTGTTCCGCGCCGAGTTCGAGAAGACCTTTAATCCGGGACGGAGAGCCCGGAAAGGGGAGCCCAGGTGACCACAGCCCGTCACCCTGCGGCGGCCTCGGGGACGCACCCGACCGGCCGGCGCGCCAGACAGCACGGTGCCTCGACGCAGACCTTCCCCGGCCAGGGGGAAGGTATTTTTTTGCCCTTTCCCACCCCTGCCCGCAAGGAATCCTGACATGCCGACAAAGGAAACGGACCTCAAGCTCAAGGCCAGGATCGTGGACGAGAACGGCATCCGCCGCATGCTCATCCGGATCGCCCACGAGATCGTGGAGCGCAACAAGGGGACCCAGGATCTGGTGATCGTGGGCATCCGCCGCCGCGGCGTGCCGCTGGCGCAGCGGGTGCGCGCGATGATCCAGGAGTTCGAGGACGCCCAGATCCCGATCGGGAGCCTCGACATCACCCTCTACCGCGACGACCTGCAGACCATCGCGCAACAGCCGGTGGTGCGCACCACGGACATCCCGGTGGACATCGGGGGAAAGACGGTGGTGCTGGTGGACGATGTGCTCTACACCGGCCGCACGGTGCGGGCGGCGCTGGACGCGCTGATCGACATGGGGCGGCCGTCCTCGATCCAGCTGGCTGTGCTCATCGACCGCGGCCACCGGGAGCTTCCGATCCGCGCCGACTTCGTCGGCAAGAATGTGCCCACCTCCAAGCGCGAGATCATCGCCGTGTGTCTGAGCGAGGAGGATGGGCTCGACGAAGTCCAGATCCGAGAGATGGAGGAGTGACGATGGACCGCAAGGACCTGTTGGGCCTGGAGGAACTGAACGCCGGGGAGATCGGCGCGATCCTGGACACCGCGGAGGCGTTCCGCAACATCCTCGACCGGCCGATCAAGAAAGTGCCCACGCTCCGCGGCAAGACCGTGGCCAACCTCTTCTACGAGCCGTCGACGCGGACCCGCATCAGTTTCGAGCTTGCGGAAAAGCGGCTCTCGTCGGACAGCATCAGCTTCTCGACCTCGACTTCCAGCGTGACCAAGGGCGAGTCGCTCAAGGACACGGTCCGCAACATCGAGGCCATGCGCGTGGACTTCGTGGTCATCCGCCACTCGGCCTCGGGGGCGCCGCACTTCCTGGCCCGCAATGTCCGTGCCTCGGTGATCAACGCCGGCGACGGGCAGCACGAGCATCCGACCCAGGGGCTGCTCGACATGTTCACCATGCGGCGCAAGCTGGGCACGCTGGAGGGGATCAAGGTGGCCATCGTGGGCGACCTGGCCCACAGCCGCGTGGCCCGCTCGAACATCTGGGGCCTGACCAAGATGGGAGCGGAGGTGCGCGTCTGCGGCCCCTCGACCTTGACCCCGCGGGAGATCGAGCGCATGGGCGTGCGGTGGACCTGGCGTGTCGAGGAGGCGCTGGAGGATGTGGATGTGGTGAACATCCTGCGCGTGCAGAAGGAGCGCCAGAGCGCGAACCTGCTGCCCAGCATGCGCGAGTACGCCCTCTACTTCGGGGTCACCCGGGAACGGCTGCGCGCGGCCAAGCCGGAGGTGATGATCATGCACCCCGGTCCCATGAATCGCGGGGTGGAGATCGCGCAGGATGTGGCCGAGGATCCGCGCAATGTGATCCTGGACCAGGTCACCAACGGAGTGGCGGTGCGGATGGCCGTGCTCTATCTGCTGAACGGGAACGAGCCCGCCTCGCGCGAGGCGGCGATGGACATGGTGGAGGCATGACGATGGACCGCTGGCAGGCCATGAAGGTGACGGGCTGGGACTCCCACCGCCGTCCGCTCCTGTTCTCGAACCTGGAGGTGCTCGACCTGGACACGGGCCGGCGGGCCAGGCACGACCTGCTCGTGAAGGACGGCCTCGTCCGGTTCACCCGCGGGACGGACCGGCCTGAAGGGGCGCTGGTGTTCGATCTGGGCGGGCGGGTCGCGGTGCCGGGGCTGATCGACATCCATGTCCACCTGCGGGAGCCGGGGAACGAGGACGCGGAGACCATCGCCAGCGGGACGGCGGCGGCGGCCCGCGGCGGGTTCACCGCGGTGGCGTCGATGGCGAACACCCATCCCCCGGTGGACGACCCGCAGTCGGTGCGCTTCGTGCTGGAGCGGGCGCGCTCGGCGGGGATGAGCGTGGTGTACCCGATGGCGGCGGTGAGCCGCGGCCTGGAGGGGAACGAGCTCACCGAGATGTTCGACCTGGCCGAGGCCGGGGCGGTGGCCTTCTCCGACGACGGCAAGACGATCATGAACGCCAACCTCATGCGGCGGGCGCTCGAGTACGCGGGCATGCTCGACAAGGTCATCGTGACCCACGCCGAGGACAAGGATCTCAAGGGCGCCGGTGTGGCCCACGAGGGATACATGGCCACCAAGCTGGGGCTCAAGCCCGTGCCGCGGGCGTCGGAAGAGGTGATCGTGGCCCGGGACATCCGGCTGGTGGAGCACACCGGCGGGCGGATGCATGTGGCCCATGTCTCCTGCGCGGCCACGGTGGAGATGATCCGGGAGGCCCAGGCGCGCGGGTTGCGGGTGACCGGTGAGGCCTCGCCGCACCATCTCTGCTTCACGGACAGGAGCCTGGAGACCTACGACCCCAACTTCAAGATGGCCCCGCCGCTGCGGGAGGAGTCCGACCGGCAGGCGCTGATCCAGGGGATCAAGGACGGGGTGATCGCGGCCATCGCCACCGACCACGCGCCGCATACGGAGATCGACAAGGATGTGGAGTTCGACGCGGCGCCCAACGGCGTGATCGGCGTGGAGACAGCGTTCCCCGCTCTGCACACGGCTCTCGTGCGGACGGGACTGCTCGACCTCCCGACCCTGGTGCGGGCGATGAGCCTGGGGCCGGCCTCGGTGCTGGACCTGGAGCATGGGCCGGTGCGGGACGGGTCGCCGGCCGACTTCACGATCCTGGATCTGGACGCGAGCTGGGAGGTGAAGGCGGGGGACTTCGTGAGCCGCAGCTTCAACTGCCCCTGGATCGGGCAGACCCTGACCGGACTCCCTGTGCTGACGGTGGCCGGCGGAAGGGTGCTCTACCACCACGCCTCGGTGGCGCCCAAGGGCGCGGCGGAGGCGGTGACGCGGTAGGGGGAAGGCCCGGATGAGAGGCGGCGGCGGCCCGGCAGGTGTGGCGGTCTCGCAGACGCGGCGGCCCGGCGGATGCGGCCTCGCACATGCGGCGACCCGGCAAATGCGCGGTCGCCGCGCGCCGTTTTCCACCCGGGTGGAAAACCGGTGAGTGAAGGCGCGCCGAAGGCGCCCCCCGGCTACCTCCTCCTCGAAGACGGCCGCCGGTTCAATGGATTGCTGCTCGGCGGCGCGCTCGGCGGACTTCCCGCAAGCGACGACGCTCCGGGCATCGGTGAGGTGGTCTTCCAGACCGGGATGACCGGTTACCAGGAGGTCATCACCGATCCCTCCTACCGCGGACAGATCGTCACCTTCACCGCGAGCCACATCGGCAACACGGGCATGAATGCCTTCGACAGCGAGGCCGCCGCCCCGGTCCTGGCCGGGATCGTGACCCGCTCGGTCCCGGAGCGGCCCTCGTCATGGCGCAGCGAGGAGAGCCTGGTGGACTGCCTCACGCGTCACGGAATCCCCTGTCTCACCGAGGTGGATACCAGGGCGCTGACCCGCCACCTGCGTGAGTCGGGAGCCCTGCGGGGCGTGCTGGCGCCGGCGGGCACCGCCGAGGACCTAGCGACGGCCCGGGTGCGCGCCTTTCCGGGGCTGGCGGGGCGGGACCTCGTCCACGAGGTGGCGCCGGTGGAGCATGGTTCCCACTGGCGGGGCGCTGAAGAGCCGCCCGGCTGGCTGTGCCGCCGGTCGCCTGAGGCGATCGAGGCGGCGGCGGAATGGGCAGATGCCTTTCCGCCGGGGGCGCGCGACCTGGCCGGCCGGCGCGTCACCCTCGTCCACTGCGGACTCAAGGAGGGGATCGACGCCTCGCTGCGCCGCCGCGGAGCGCGGGTGCGCATCGTGAGTCCCGACGCCGCTCCGGAGGAGCTCTTGCGCGGCGATCCGGACGGGATCCTGCTCTCCAACGGCCCGGGGGATCCGGCCGCGCTGGGGACCTTGATCGGATCCGTGCGCGGCGTGATCGGGCGGGTGCCGATCCTGGGCATCTGCCTCGGGCATCAGATCCTGGCACTGGCCCTGGGTGGGCGCACCTTCAAGATGAAGTACGGGCACCATGGGATCAACCACCCGGTGCGTGAGGCGGCCACAGGGCGGGTGCTCGTGACGAGCCAGAACCATGGGTTCGCGGTGGACCTGGATTCCGTGCAGGCGGCAGCGGGGGGCGATGTCGCGCGCGCCGTGGAGGCTTCCTATGTGAGCCTCAACGACGGGGTGCTGGAGGGCTTTCGCGTCCCGGAACTTCGGATGGAGGCGGTGCAGTTCCACCCGGAGGCCCGCGGCGGGCCCCACGACGGGGGGAGGGCGTTTGCCTGGTGGGGCCGGCCTCGTGGCTGACACCGTCCTCATCCTCGGCTCCGGCCCCATCGTCATCGGCCAGGCCTGCGAGTTCGACTACTCGGGCACCCAGGCCTGCCGCGTGCTCAAGGAGGAGGGCTACCGCGTCGTCCTGGTGAACTCCAACCCGGCCACCATCATGACCGACCCCGGAGTGGCCGACCGCACCTACCTGGAGCCGATCACGCCCGAGGTGGTGGCGAAGATCCTCGAGAAGGAGCATGTCGACGCCGTCCTTCCGACCCTCGGGGGGCAGACCGCATTGAATGTCGCGGTCCGCCTCGCCGAGGACGGCACCCTCGACCGGCTCAAGGTGAGGCTCATCGGCGCGAGCCTCGAGGCGATCCAGCGGGCCGAGGATCGCGACCTCTTCCGCGAGACGATGCAGCGCGCGAACATCCCACTCCCGCGCTCCCGCTTCGCGCAATCGCTGGATGAGGCCGCCGCACAAGCCGACGAGATCGGCTACCCGGTCATCCTGCGTCCCAGCTTTACCCTGGGCGGTGCCGGCGGCGGACGCGCCACCAAGGAAGAAGAGCTCCGCGCGGTGGCCAGGGACGGAGAACTCGCCAGCATTCTTGGGGTCCGCCGGGAGCGGGCCATTGTGGCGGCCGTCCTACTCGCCTCCGCGTGCGGCGGACTGGCAAGTCTGCTCGTCGCGTATCAGACGGATCTAAGCC
>CAZWKH010000091.1:0-9012 GCA_964633885.1 uncultured bacterium
GTGGAGTCGGTCTCAGCAACTTTGTCCACCATCTTGAAGACCTGGGACATCTGCTCCGACTTCCCGATGATCTCCTTGGTCGCGTGGGTCTTCTTGAGCTGCCGCTTCAGGTACGAATTCTCCGTGCGCACCTTTCGCAGCTCGACCGCGTTGCGCACCACGAGCTTGATCTCGTCGTTCTTGGCGTGCTTCTCCAGGTACTGGAACGCGCCGAGGTTCAGCGCCTCGATGGCCGACTTCTGGGACGCGTAGGCGGTCAGGATCACCACGGGGAGGTTCGGATCGATCCCCTTGGCCTGTTCCAGGAGCGCGATGCCGTCCATGCCGGGCATCTTGAGGTCCGTGACCAGTACATCCGGGGCGCCTTCGCGGATCACGGCCAGGGCCTCGGAGCCCGAGTGCGCGGAGAGCACCTCATACCCCTCACGGCGGAGCAGGGCGCCCAGGAACTGCACCATGCTCTGCTCGTCGTCCACCACCAGGATCTTCTCTTGCGCCATTGTGATCAGGTCCTTTCGTCGTCGAGGCCGCCCTCAGGCCGCGGCCGCCGTCAGGAGCGGCTCCGCGGCCGGTTGCTGCAGAAGCAGGCGAAAACGGGCGCCGCCGGATGCGGAGTCGAGGAGCTGGAGCTTGCCGTCGTGCTCCTCGACGATGCGCGCGACGATCGCGAGCCCGAGGCCCGTTCCCCCGGGTTTCGTCGTGTAGAAGGGTTGAAAGACCCGGTTCCGGAGCTCCGCCGGGATCCCGGGGCCGTCGTCCTCGATCTCGATCCAGCACCGGCCCGGAGCCTCGGCGCCGGTGCGCAGGGTCACCCGCCCCTCCGGTCCCGCGGCGTCCACGGCGTTCATGGCCAGGTTGCGCACCGCCTGGCGGATCTGGTCCGCGTCCGCCCACGCTTCGACCTCGGATCCCTCCACCGCTACCTCCCCGCAAATGCGTCCCGAGAGCCGCAGGTCGTGCACGACCTCTGCGGCGATGCGGCTCAGATCCACGCGGTCGGGGTGGAGGTTCTGCGAGCGGGTGTAGGAAAGGAGCGCGCTCACGAAGCGCTCCACATTCTCCATCTCGCGTTCGATCACCTCGAAGAGCTTGGCCTGGTCGCCGTCCAGGGTGAGCTCCTGCGAGAGGATCTGCACGGAGCCGCTCAGGGGCAGGACGCTGTTGCGGATCTCGTGGGCGATGCCGGCGGCCAGCTCGCCGCCCGCGGCCAGCCGGTCCCGGCGCCGCGCCAGGATCTCCTGGTGCCGGACCGCGGTCAGGTCCTGGAAGAGCGCGACCGCGCCCGAGGCCTGGTCTTCTGCGTCAAAGAGAATCGTCGTGCCCAGGCCGAGGGGGATGGACCGCCCCCTGCACACCACGTCGATCTCCGCACGGCGCACGGGCTCCCGGGCCGCAAGGCTCCCCAGGATGGTCTGCACGAGGGGCTGGAGGTCCGGCGGGAGGGTGCGGGCCGCTTCGCGTCCCCGGACCTCGTCCGCCCGGATCCCGAGGGTCTCCTCGGCAGCTCGGTTCAGGTGCACGATGCACCCGTTGCGGTCCAGGCTCAGCACGCCGCTGCCCAGGTTCTGCACGATCGTGTCGGTGTCGAGCCGCATGCGCTCCAGCGCCCGGGACGCGTAGGCCAGGGCCCGGTCCCGGGACACGAGCTGGTTGCGGATCCGTCCGCTCACCCCGCCCAGGACCAGCACCAGGAGTCCCTCGAACACCACCCACCCGACATCGATCTGCGGTTCCGGCATGCCCAGGAGCGTTCCCACCAGGGCCAGACCGGCGGTGAGGCTCAGCGCCAGCGCGAGCCGGCCCCCCAGGCAGAGGCCGGCTCCGAAGGCCGCCAGCGGGTACAGCAGGGAAAGTCCCGCGTCCGGCCGCCCCGCCGCCACCACCGCGGCGGAGATCCACCCGATGTCGACGACGAAGAGCAGCGCCGCCGGCACGCGCCGGCGGCGAACCCACCAGGTGGCGGCGGCGGCCGCCGCCGCCGACCCCGCGGCGGCCAGCATGAGCCCGGGCCAGCGGAAGTCGGATCCGTTGGCCACGACCAGGCCGGCGAGCAGGAGGGCCGCCCCCATCCGTCCCAGGATGAGCCAGCCCGGGCCCAGGTCCTGGTACGGCAGGGGCGCCGGGCGCCTAGTCTCCACCGGCCACCACGGAGACGAGTTTGAACATGGGCATGTACATGGCGACGACCATACCGCCGACCATGAGACCCATGACCACGATCATGATCGGCTCGATGATCGAGGTCATGGTGTCCACCGCCGTGTTCACCTCGTCGTCGTAGAACGCGGCGATCTTGTTGAGCATCTCGTCCAACGCGCCGGTCTCCTCTCCCACGGAGATCATCTGCACGACCATGGGAGGGAACACCTTGGACTGCTTGAGCGGCGCCGCGATCGTTTCGCCCTCGCGGATCGAGCCCCGCGTTTCCAGAATCGCCTCCTCGATGATCTTGTTGCCCGAGGTCTGCGCCGTGATCTCGAGGCCGTCCAGGATCGGGACGCCCGAGGAAATGAGGGTGCCCAGCGTCCGGGTGAACCGGGCGATGGCGCCCTTGCGCAGCACCTCGCCGAGGACGGGGATCCGCAGCTTTAGGCGGTCCACATTGCGCCGGCCGTTCTCCGTCGCCACGTACCGCCGGTAGGCGATGATGACCGCCGCGATCCCGCCCAGCAGGACGAACCACGCATTGCGCAGAAAGCCCGACAGCGCCAGCACGATCCGGGTCGGCGCGGGCAGATCGCCGCCGAACTCCAGAAAGATCTTGGCGAAGGTCGGGATGATGAACAGAAGCATGAATACGGTCGCGACGACGGCCACCGAGGCCACCACCAGCGGGTAGGTCATGGCGCTCTTGACCTTGCGCCTCAGGGCCTCCGCCTTCTCGATGTAGGTGGCCAGCCGCAGCAGGATGTCGTCCAGCACACCGCCGGCTTCGCCCGCCTCCACCATGTTGGTGAAGAGCTTGTCGAAGACCTTCGGGTGCTTGCGCAGAGCCTCGGCCAGGGTCGAGCCCGCCTCCACATCGTGCATCACCGCAGTGACGACGGTCTTGAAGTGCGGGTTCTGGGCCTGCTGGCCGAGGATGTCCAGGCACTGCACCAGGGGCAACCCGGCGTTGATCATGGTCGCGAACTGCCGGGTGAAGATCGCCAGCTCCTTCGTCTTCACCCCGCTGGAGCCGGTGAGCCGCAGGCCGATCGACATCGCCTTCGGCTTCTCGCGCACGAAGGTGGCGATGATCCGCTTCTTGCGAAGCTGCGCCAGCACCTCCTCCTGGCTCCCCAGGGTGAGCTCGCCGGTCTGGACCTCGCCGGAGAGGGTCTTTCCTTTCCAAACGTACGTAGGCACGGTCTCCTCCTCCTTGCCGATCAGGCCGCGGTCTTGAGCCCGCTCTTGGTGGCCATCTGCGTGAGCTCCTGGGGATCGAAGCTCCGGCCGAGCGCCTCATCGAACGTGATCGTGCGGTTTGCGTAGGACGCGAACAGCGCCTGGTTCATGGTCTGCATCCCCCACTTCTGTCCGGCCTGCATCAGCGTGTAGATCTGGTGCGTCTTGCCCTCGCGGATGACGGCCTTGATGGCCGGCGTGCAGACCAGGATCTCGGGGATGAGCACGCGGCCGCTCCCCCGCGCCTTGGGCAACAGCTGTTGCGCCACGACGCCTTCCAGGACGAAGGCGAGCTGCGTAAGGACCTGCTTCTGCTGCCCGGGGGGGAACACGTCCACGATGCGGTTGACCGCCTCGTAGGTCGAGTTCGTGTGCAGGGTCGCGAACACCAGGTGCCCGGTCTCGGCGATCGTGAGGGCGGCCGCGATCGTCTCCAGGTCGCGCATTTCGCCCACCATGATCACGTCCGGGTCCTGGCGCAGCACGTACTTGAGCGCGGTCCCGAAACTCTCCGTGTCCGCGTTCACCTCGCGCTGGTTGACGATGCACTTCTTGTGCTGGTGCACGAACTCGATCGGGTCCTCGATGGTCATGATGTGGGCGCGGCGCTCGTCGTTGATGAGGTTGATGAGCGCGGCGAGGGTGGTCGACTTGCCGCTCCCCGTCGGCCCGGTGATGAGCACCAGCCCCTTGGGGCGCTTGGCGAAGTCCACGATGGTCTTGGGGAGCTGGAGCTGGTCCACGGTCTGGACGTTGTACGGGATCTGCCGGACCGCCATGGAGACCACGCCCCGCTGCAGGAAGATGTTGGCGCGGAATCGCGACAGGCCGGGGATGCCGAACGACACGTCCAGCTCACGCCGCATCTCGAACCGCTTGCGCTGGTCCTCTGTGAGGACCGAGTAGGAGAGCTTCTCGCAGGTGTCGGGCTTGAGGGGCGGGTAGGAGCCCGGGAAGAGCTGGCCGTCCACGCGGAACATGGGCGGCATGCCCACGGTCAAGTGGAGGTCCGACGCCTTCTTGGCGATCGTCTCCTTCAGGAGATCGTGCATGTTGACATGGCCGCGACCGCTCTGCGGTCCCCGCGGTCCGCCGGAGCTCTCCGGAGCGTTCGGGTCGGCGGGCTGGGCGCCGGGGGTCTCGAATTCCTGGCTACTCATCTTTCGTCGTCTCCTTGAGGATCTCCTCTGCCGAGGTGATGCCGCTTCTGAGCTTCATGAGCGCGTGGGAGCGGAGGGTCAACATGCCTTCCTGGATGGCCAGGCTGCGGATCTCGGATGTCGGGGCGCGATCGAGGATCAGGTTGCGGATCGTGGGGGTGATGGGCATCACCTCGTACACGCCTTCCCGGCCCTTGTAGCCGGTGTTGTTGCAGTCGACGCAGCCCGCGCCCTCGTAGACCACCAGGTCCTGCGCCTGCTCCGCGCTCAGGCCGAGCTCGTCCAGCACCTCCGGGTGCAGGACGCTGGGCTGCTTGCAGTTCTTGCAGATGCGGCGGATGAGCCGCTGGGCCATGATGAGGTTCACCGACGAGGCAACCAGGAACGGCTCCACGCCCATGTCCACCAGCCGGTTGAGGGTGCTGGGGGCGTCGTTCGTGTGGAGGGTGGAGAGAACCAGGTGGCCGGTGAGGGCCGCCTTAACGCCGATCGACGCCGTCTCGATGTCGCGGATCTCGCCGACCATGATGATGTTCGGGTCCTGGCGCAGGAACGCGCGCAGGGCCGCGGCGAAGGTCAGGCCGATCTCCTCGTTCACCATCACCTGGTTGATGCCGTCCAGGTTGTACTCCACCGGGTCCTCGGCGGTCATCACGTTCACGCTCGGCCGGTTTACCTTGCTCAGCGCCGAGTAGAGCGTGGTCGTCTTGCCGCTTCCGGTGGGGCCGGTGACCAGGACCATGCCGTAGGGCATGTCGATGGCGCGGATCAGCTTCTTGAGCGAGGCTTCGTCGAACCCCAGCTTGGTGAGGTCGATGTTCAGGTTCGACTTGTCCAGAATACGCATCACGATCTTCTCGCCGAAGATCGTCGGCAGCGAGGACACCCGGAGGTCGATGTTCTTGTTGAGCATCCGCAGCCGGATCCGCCCGTCCTGGGGCACGCGGCGCTCGGCGATGTCCAGCTCGGCCATGATCTTGAGACGGGAGAGGATGGCCGCCTTGAGCCGGTTGGGCGGGCTCATCATCTCGTAGAGCACGCCGTCGATGCGGAACCGCACCCGCAGCGCCTTCTCGAGCGGCTCGATGTGGACGTCGCTGGCCCCCTTGCGGATGGCGTCGGACAGGAGCGAGTTCACCAGCTTCACCACCGGGGCCTCGTCGGCGGTGATGTCGGTCAGGTTGACCGACTCGTCCTCGGCGTGCTCGATCACCTCGAGGTCGTCGTCGAGCTGCTTCATCACGCTGGCCAGCGACTCGTGGGCGTCGTAGAAGCGGTCGATCGCCTTCTTGATCGCGTCGTCGGAGGCCACGCAGGTCTCCACTTCGCAGCCGGTGATGAACTTGATGTCGTCCAGGGCGAAGATGTTGGAGGGGTTGGCCATCACCACGGTCAGCTTGCGGCCGTTGCGGCGGTACGGGACCACCTGGAACCGGCTGGCGACGTCGGCGGGAATGAGCCGGATGACCGCCGGGTCCACTTCGGCGGCCGCGATGTCCACGACCGGGGCGCCGTAGAACTTGGCAAGAAAGTCGTTCAGCTCATCCTGAGTCAGGACCCCGGACTTGACGAGGCTGGCCGCCAGCGAGGTGCCGGCCGACTTGGACAGCCGCTCCGCGTCCACGACCTGTTGCTTCGTGATCTTCTTGGCTTCGATCAGCCGCTGGTTGAGCGTGTCCTGCAAGGGTTGCCTCCGGGAGGACGAAGAATGCGCGCGCAGCCGGACCCCGCCGGACCGCGGGGACCGGGGCAGATTGCTGCCGCCCACCTTGCCTTTTGCAAAGGAGGTATCGGGTCCCTCGGTCGGGACTTGACCGCGGCCGGACGCGAAACCGTGCAATCCGGCCCTTCCTGGGCTTCCCCACCCATCCCCGGGCGGGGGGGCTCACGGGAGGCTGAGGAAGGGCCTCAGCCTGGCAAGGGTCGCCGGTCCGATCCCCTTGACCCGCAAGAGATCGCCGGCGGTCCGGTAGGGTCCGTTGGCGGCCCGGTCCTCCAGGATGCGCCCTGCCATCGCGGGGCCGATCCCGGGGAGCGCCATGAGGGCATCGGCGTCCGCGGTGTTGGGATCCACGGGCTCGGGGAGGCGCGCGGCCGCCGGAGGGGTGGGAGGACCCGAGGCGTTTGCGGGAGGCGCTCCGGCATCGCCCGGGCCGGACAGGCCCCCGGCCGCAGCCGGGTCCCCGGGAGGATCGGCGGCCTGTGCCCCGATCTCGGGGGACGGCGCCCCGTCCAGCCAGGCCGCGATCTCGGGGGAGACCCGTCTCCCGAATCGGGCCGAGCTGCCGATGAGGGTGAGGAGGAAGAGCAACAGGGCGAGCCGCCGCTCCGAGGCGGTCAAAAGCTCCGCAACGCGCATGGCGCAGGTCCTTCCGGGCGGGGGGCGCGGGAAGGGGGCTACTGGGTGAGGTAGAGGGTCAGGGCGAGCAGGAAGCTGCGCCCCGGCACCGGGAGCGGGGTGACGGTGTCCGACGCCCGCAGATCCGACTCCATGAAGGAGTCGCTCAGGTTCTGGAAGGCCAGGGTGATCTCGCCGTTCTCGATGCGCGCGACGGCCTGGGCGAAGCCGAGAGCCGTGGCGACATAGCGCTCCCCCGCCGGGTTGCGCCGCCTGCCGAGGATGCGCCCCCCTGCCGAGGCATCCAGATCGAGCGAGTCCTTGAACCACCGCCGCCGCCAGTGGAACGAGCCTTCGCCCTGCCAGGCGGCAAGGTAGGGGGACTGCGCGAGGGACCGGTCGTGCACCCGCCCCTCTCCCACCGCGAAGACGCCTCGCCCCAGCTCGAGGCGCAATGCGGCGTAGGCGCCGAGCACTTCAGCGGCGTCGGGCAGGGCGCTCTCCGGCGCGAAGGGGCTCACGAAGGTGATCCAGAGCGGGTTCGCGTCGAGGCGTTGGTGCCGGATCCGCGCGGCCCATCCGCCGAGGGTCAGCCTCCCCCGCCCGCCGGCCGCGCTCCCCTCGAGACGGATCGCGCTGCGGGTCTCGGGCTCCTCCGCCGACTCGTAGCGTTCGAGGTGCTCCGCCATGCCGTACTCGGGCATGGCCCGGTCCACGCCCAGCACCAGCGGGGGCAGGTCCTCCTCGTGGCTCGCCACCACCCGCGCGCTCCAGGGGCCTCGCGTCCAGGCCAGGGCCGCCGCGCCGGTCGCGGTCTCGCCCCAGGGCTCCTGGCTGCCCGCCATGGCCTCGGCGGAAGCCCGCCACCCGCGCCAGCCCCCGCTCCAGAGCAGACCACCCGCGAATCCATCGAAGCTGCGGTCGCGCGCCAGCACCCCGCGCCGGCGATCCTGATCCCACCGCGCCCGCGCGGTGAGCCCGCGCAGCCCCGGCGCCGCCCAGTCCGCCTGCAGGGTGAGGCCGTCGAGAAGCAGCTCGCCCTGCGGGGTGGGCACGCCGGCGAGGCTCAGAGACTGCCGGCGCAGCTGCAGCGCGAAGCGGGTCTCGCCGCCCAGGAACGGCCCGCTCAGCGATCCCTGCGCGCGGCGCACCCCGCGCTTCATCACCGAGCCCGTGAAGGCGTGGGCCTTGTCGGACCCCATCGAGAGATCCAGCGACCAGTCCGGGCGCCGTCCCGCGCGCGAGGCGAGATGGAACCAGACGCGGTTGGCCGTGACGCGGTCCAGATCGACGCGCCCTTCCTCCTCGCGGTCGCGGAAGTCCACCCCCAGGTCCACGGGGCCGAGGTTGCGGAAGAGACCGAACTCGTCGCTGCGCCGGCCGAGGCTTCCGCTCGTGAGCGAGATCTGGCTCACCGGATCTCCCTCGGCAGGCGGGGGCGTGGATAGATCGAGGGCCGTCCCCGAGGCCGTGGCGCGCTCGCGCCAGGCGCCGCGCCAGGACAGCGGCAGATCGGGAGGATCGGCGAAGCCGTGCACGGGGCCGCTCATCGGTACGCCGTCGTAGGAGAGCCGCACCCGGTTCCATCCCAGCGCCCAGCGATCCATTGTCGGCGGCGCGGCAGGGGTGGTGACCCGCGCGATCTCGGTGGCGGCATCGTCGAGGCCGCCCAGCGCGCCGGGCAACCCTTCGACTCCTGCCCTGGCGCCGTCACGCTCCGTCCACAGAGCCCCCGGGAGAAGCGTGAGCGGGCGCAACGGAGAAGGCGCGGCAGAGGCGGACGGCGCGGTTCGCGGCGGGCTGCCCAGGTTGCCCGCCGGGGCCCGTGCGGTGTCGGCGGGGGCCTGCGCGGTGTCGGCCGGGGCCTGCGCGCTGACGACCGGCACCTGCGCGCAGTCGGCGGCGCCGGGCGAGACACAGGCGAGGCACAGACCGGCCAGCGCGGCCCGTGCCCACCACCCTCGCCCCCGCGCGAGGCGGCGCAGCTGTCCTGCCGCGGGCGGACCCGCGATCCCGAACACCAGGGCGTTCGCCGCCATGTCGAGGGCGCCGAAAGCCATGCCCGACCAGAAGAGCGGCCGGCGCGCGCTCCCCGCCTCGGCAAGGAGGAACGCGAAGGTGAAGTTG
>CAZWKH010000092.1:0-8986 GCA_964633885.1 uncultured bacterium
ATGACGGTGACCCACGAGGCCGAGCTGGCCGCGGATGGAACGCTCTCGGGGCGGATCCGCATCGACGGGCGGGGAGCCTCCGACAGCCGGCTCCGCCGGATCCTGTACCAGCACCGCAAACGCGAGCTCCCGGCCACGCTGGCGGCCATGCTGGCGCCGCTCAGCCCCGGGGTCCTGATCCTCCGGGTGGATCACCGCCGCGTGGACGACTTCACCGGGGACATGTGGCTGGAAGCGACCTACGAGGCTCCGCGGTTCGCGCTGCCGGTGGAAGGGGCGCTGGAGTTCACCGCGCCGGCGGCCGCCGCGCTCAAGGACCACATGCTCATCTTCCGCGCGGGCTCCGTGGACTGGGGCGAGGAGCGCGAGACCGATGTCTTCCTCTACTACACGCAACGGTTCGAGGTGGACGAGCGGCTCCGCCTCCCCGCGGGCTACCAGGTCGAGAACCCGCCGGATCCGGTCGAGGTGGAGGGCACCTGGGCTTCTTTCAAGAGCACGGTGGAGAGCGGACCACGCATGCTCGGGCTCCACGCGATCACGGATGTCAATCGCCGCCAGATCCCGCCCGAAGGATATCCGGATCTCGTCAAGGCCATGAAGGCCCTGGACGACTACGCGGCCACGCCGCTTCGCGCGGTGAAGGGAGGTTCCCGATGATCCGCCGCATCGCCGGCTTCCGCGGCGTTCTCCTCCTCGGGATCCCTTCCCTGCTCGCCACGCTCCTGTTCCCCGGCGGCGCCGCTGCGGCGGCCATGAGCTACGACGGCTCGTTCGATGTGACGGCGGCCCTGGAAGAGGCCGGAAGAACATGGGACCTGAACGCCCAGGACGCCGTGTTCCTCCTGGAAAGCGCGCGCTTCACCTGGACGGAGGACGGCCGTCTCCGCGAGGAGCGCCATCGTCTGATATGGATCTCCACGGACTTCGGCCAGGAGACCTACGCCGATCTCCGCCTGCCCTGGGATTCCGACCGGCAGACCCTGACCGTCAAGGCCCTCCGCGTGCTGCGCGACGGAAGGTGGATCGAGGCGCGCCCCACCGCGATCGTCGACACCACCCCCTTCGCGCTGCGCAACGCGCCCGACTACACCGGCGTTCGCGAGACCATGCTGCTCCACGACGGCGTGGAGATCCCCTGCGTGCTCGAATGCGCCTATGTGATCGAGGACAAGGTCCCCTTCCGCGCGGGGTGCGACGGCGCCTGGACCTTCCGCCACGCGGATCCCGCGCTGGAGTCGCGGCTCATCCTGGAGGGACCCACCGAGGCCTCGGTGCGGGCCATCCCGGCCGACGGGGCTCCGAAGGGAGAGCGCACGAGCAGCGGCGCCCCTGCCGCCGTGATCTACAGCATGAAGAAGACCGAACCCTCTCCGAGCCCGGCCGGTGACGATCCCGCGGCCGATCTCCCCAGAGTGACCTGGTCCACCTTCGCCTCCTGGCGGGAGCTGGGCCGGTCGATGACGGCGGCGTTCGAGGAGAACCTCACCCTCGACGCGGCGCTTCGGGATTCGCTCGCGGCGATTCTCGATGGGGCGCCGAATGAGTTCGAGCGCGCGCAGCGCATCGCGGCCTTCGTGCACGGCCGCGAACGCCGCATCGCGTACGAGCCGGCCTTCCTGTACGCCCTGGCCCGTCCGGCGGCGCGGGTTTTCGACAGCGGTTATGGCGGAGACCTCGATCTGGCGATCCTCGCCGGGGCCCTCTACCGCGAGGCCGGGTTCGCGGTGGAGCCCGCCTTCGCCGGCCGGGGCCATGGTCCCGTCGACGAGGGCCTGCCCACCCTCGCTTGTCTGGGCGCGCCGGGCCTCTGGATCACGAGACGGATCCCCGGTGAGGCGCTCGAAGCCTACTGGGATCCCGCGACGGGCAGGCTGGTGCATGAGGGGATGGGACTGGCCGGTCGCGCTCTCTGGCGGGCCGGCACCGAGGACGCACCGGCGGTCCGGGAGATGGCCTCGGGGGTCGGCTCCTGGTCGGCTACCCATCTCGACCTGCGCTGGAACGCGCAGAAGAGCGCCTGGTGCGGCAGCGCCTGGTTCGAGGCTCGCGGCGGCGCCAATCCCTACGACAGGATCGCGTCGGGCGGCACGGCGCAAAAGGCGCTTACCGGGGCACTGGGCGAGGTCGTCCCCGGGCTGCAGGTGACCTCCTTCGACCCGCTCTGGACGGGACCCGACCGGTTCGCCGCGCGGGCCCAGGTGACGAGCGGTGAAGTGAAGCGCGACACGCAGGGGCGCGTGGCCCTGGTGCTGGGAGCCTCGGCCGGCGGCGTCGGCGGATCCCTCCCCCATGATGTGGTCCTCCACGAGGAGCGGCGTTCGACCCCTGTTCGGGGAATCTCCGGAGAACATCGCGTGCGGGTCCGCTGGATCTAAGCGGGCTCGAGGCCGTGCGCATCCCCGAGCCCTTCTCGGTCGAGAACGAGGCCGGCATGTACCGGCTCGAAGTGCAGCGCAGCCAGGGAGAAGTGGTCTGCACCGTCACCACGCGGGTGGATGCCGAGGAGATCCCCGCCGCGGCGTGGCCCGCGCTGCGGGCCCTGCTCCTGGCCGAGCGGGACACTGCCCGGCGAACTGTGCTCTTGCGCCCATAAACATATGCGTGTCAATGATTTATACGCTGATTGCGGGGGCGCTTTCGGCGCGTAGCCCTTGCAATCCTCGCGCGACAGCGATTATATGAGCCCCGGCGGCCTCGGCGGGACCCCGACGGGGTGGGGCCATTCCGGCTCCACTTCCTCGCCAGGTTCGATGCGCCGGCCGCCGGGAGGTGGCTCATGACCCGCCGCGTGCTGCGCGTCCTCTTCCCCGCTCTCGCCTGCGTCCTCTTCCTCAGTCTCTCCTGCTCCGAAGAGAAGACCACCGAGCCCCTCTACGAGGTGATCTCCATGTGGGGGGCCCTCGATCTCCCCGAGGGGGCCGATCTGGAGCCCGCGGAGCTCACCATCGGCTTCGGGGACCACGACCAGGCGGTGAGCGACTCGGCGAGCTTCGGCATCCAGGGGAACGAGGGCGTGCCCGGTCTGGCCATCGCCTACGATCAGAATTCGGTGCCCATCCTTCTCAAGGTGGTGCCCGATCCTCAGCAGGGCGCGTACCTGGACCTGAATGTCCACTCCTCGGCCCTGGCCCTGGCCTTTCTCTGTCCCTTCGTCTGCGTGAGCGATCCAGCGGATGCCGCAGAGGTCCTCGCCCTCCTGGAGCAGCTCCCCGAGCTGGCCACCTTCGAGGACGCCCTGAATGAGGCTCTGGAGGAAGACATCCGCTGTCTGGAGAGCGAGAACCCCGATCTGGACGCGCTCCTGGGCGAGGTGGTGACCTCCTACCTGAACACCTACCCGGAGCAGGCCGCGCGGCACTACCCGTCCCTGGTGACGCCGGTGCCGGGAGGCAGCGGGGCTGCAGGTCCGGACGCCGGCTCCCCTTCGGTCGCAGCTGCCTCCACGGATGCCGGCGAGGTGGTCATCGAACCCGGCCACATCGTGAGCGGACACCAGATCCAGCACACCGAGGCTGACGACTTCACCATCTCCAACTACCGCGGCCGCTGGGCCATCTGTCGCACCCCCACCGAGGAGCTGTGGATCTTCCCCAACGGCACCTTGCTGGACGCTCTCAAGGGGAAGCCGTGGGCGCCCTCCTCGCGCAAGTTCCAGGTGTCGGTGACGCCGGGAGGGGAGGCCAAAACGGTCGGCGTCTACGGCCTGGGCTGGCAGGACGACTCCGACAACCTCTGGGCCAACCTGACCTCGGACGAGAAGTCCCTGGCGGCCAACGCGGGCGTCGCCACGATCCTCGTGGAGTTCGTGCCCCATGTCATCTCGGTGGTCACCAACTGCTCGAAAGGTCTGGGGAGCGGGGCCATCGCCCAGCAGCATGTCGTCAAAATGGTCAGCACCTTCTTCAAGTTCGAAAAGGGCAGCGCCCGCGCGTATCTGTACATCGAGAAAGGGGACTACTGGGGGCTGGCCTGGTATGTGGCCAAGGAGGCCATCAAACAGGTGGCCCTCAACGACGAATTCAAGTCCGCCTTCGTGGCCGCTCTGGGCATGCAGCTCACCGAGGGGGCCATCAAGAAGCTGGCCTGCATGTGCTTCCCCGCCGTTGCGGGGGTGATCATCGGCGACTCCGCGACCTCGGTGGCCAAGACCTACCTCGGCATGGTCAACAGCCGCTTCAAGACCGAATTCACCATCCACCGGGAGCTGATCCAGGAGTTCGGCGCCGTCCAGGGGAGCGTCCACGACAAGGCGGACGGCAGGCCGATTGAAGGGGCGGTGGTGGATCTGCTCGGCGACGACGCCAACCCGCTGAACCCGTCGCACCATGATGTGACCAGCGCCGACGGCGGCTTCTACTTCGAGAACATCATGGTGGGGTCCAAGACTCTTCAGGTGACCAAGGTCGGGTACACCTCCAAGTCCGTGCCGGTTACCGTCGAAGAGGACAAGACGGCCACCGCCCTGATCGAGCTGGCAAAGGTGGGAGGAAGCAGCCAGGGGCGCATCCTCGACGACATCCTGATCCGCCATGGCGTGACCCCGGCCAACATCCGCAAGTCCGTGGATCTCACCGCGCAGGAGATCGGCGGCGAGCACCGGAGCTACTCCTACTGGGTGGACAACGGGGCCTACACGCTGAGCCTTTCCGTCGGCACATGGTGGCTGAAGGCGAGCCACGAGGACTACTTCCCGGATTCCACTCAGGTGACGGTCAATTCCCTGGGCCAGATGTCCGCGCCGGCCGATCTGATCCTCAAGCCCAGGAGCGTGATACAAGGCACCATCTATGTCGACATGGACAACAACGGCCACTACGAGACCACCTACAGCTTCGATGGCGCCCAGCTTGCCGGGGCTGCCGTGCAGCAGGCGGAATGGCCCTGTCTGGACGGCAGCTCCGCGGGTCAGGTGATCCAGATGATGGGACGCGACGCGCGCGAGGGGGCGGCCAACATGGTTCTGGTCGAGCTCGATCCCGTCCTGGCGGGCGAGCCGGGCCTCTACAACCTGGGCGGCATGGAGGATGTCGCGTGCGGGAAGGCGGCCGGCACCGTCATCTTCCAGACCGAGCGGTTGAAGTGTACCTATCCGGATGTGGGGCAGTTCCCCATGGTCTTCTCCCTCACGGCCGATCCCGAGTTCCTCGCCTGCAACTGCGGCATCACCGGGACGGCGCGCGGCACCGCCTACCTCTCCGATGTCGGCGTCCAGCTCACCGATCTGGTGGCCGGCAGCATCGACGGGGCCACGCTGGCCGGCTGGAAGGGATGCGAGTGCTCCTGCTGCGAGGACCTGGATGGGGACGGCGAGGAGGACGATTGGATCGTGGACTGCGCACGGGCCTATGTGAGCCTGGAGTTCCGCTTCCTGGTGGGATCCCTCACCAACTCGGGCATGGCGCAGCAGCTGAGGCGCCCGGCACAAAGGAGGAACTGAGGCTCCAGCCCGGCGGCAGGAGCACGCGGCCGGCGGCCCGTCCGCGAGTCAAGGCCGGGGGTAGTCGGGATTCGCGAAGGTCTGCAACCGCTTGTTCCCGTGGTCGACCACGCAGATCTGGCCCTCCGGGCCGACCGTCAGGCTTCCGGGACCGTTGAGCCTGCCGCGTTCCGAGCCCAGTCCCCCCCACTCGCCCAGGACCACCCCGGAGCCGGAGAAGGCGACGATGCGGTGGTTTACGCGATCGGCGAGGTAGACCGTCCCCGCCGCATCCACCGCGATGCCGGCCGGGACCGAGGTCGCGGGCTCGAGGGCCTTGCCTCCCGCCACGGCGGGCCATGCCTGCAGAAACGCCCCGTTCGCATCGAACACCTGCACCCGGTGATTCAGGGTGTCCCAGACATAGACCCGATCCTGCCCGTCCACGGCGATCCCCCTTGGGAAGTCGAACTCGCCGGGGCCGCTTCCCCTCCTTTTTCCCCAGGTGGCCAGGAACTCTCCGCCGGGGCCGTACTTCTGGATGCGCTGATAGCCCCGGTCCGCCACATAGACATTCCCCTGCGAATCGAGAGCCAGGTCGGCGGGGGTCGCGACCCAGTCGTCGTGGGTCTCGTTCCCGAAGCTGGAGATGTACACGCCGTTCCAGTCGAAGATCTGGATTCTCACATTGATATAGTCGGCGACATAGACGGTCCCGTCACCGGTTGGAGCGACCGCCACCGGAGAGCGGAACTTGCCCGCCCCCATCCCTTCCATGCCCCAGTCGGCGAGGAGGGCCCCATCGGGGCTGTACCGGCGCACGGCGTTGAAGTTCTCCGCGGCCACGAAGACATCACCGTTTGCGGCCACGCTGATCCCCGCCCAGTTGATCGAGGAGTTCAGATTCGCGCCGCCCGCGTGCCAGGAGGCCATCAGCACCCCCTCGCGGGAGAGCTTCGTCACCGAGGGGCTTCCGAAGGAGAGAACATAGAGGTTCCCATCGGCGTCCACGGCGACATCGATGGGACGCCTCTCGAGCGGCCACCGATTCAGGATCTCCAGCTCCGGAGACAGCTCGGTGATGAAGAGGTAGTCCTCCCCGTCCCCGGCCACATAGAGGTTTCCGTCGCGGTCCGTGCCCAAGCCGCCCCGTGCTCCGGGTATCCTGGCTTCGCCGAGGCTGTCCCCATCGGTGGTGTAGATGCCGATCCGATCCCACGGGTACTCCCCGCGCACATAGAGCCGCCCCCGGCCGTCCAGGGCAATCGCCTTCGGGTGGGGGCAGGCCCATTCGGCCACGAAGGTCCCATCCGCGGTGAACTTCTGAATGCGGCTGTGCCAACGGCAGGCCGCATAGACGAAGCCGTCCTCGTCGACCGCGACATCCGAGACACCGCCCACCGTGCCGGGGGCGAGCCAGTCCTTCACCCCGAAGTGAGCCACCCGGTTGAGATCCGTGTCGAGCTTCACGATTCCCAGGTAATCCCAGGTATAGAATCCGCCTCCCGGGACCAGAGCCAGACCGGGCCAGGACCCGGGGTCCTGGTCCTTCCAGTACTGTTCAACCCCGCTGGCCGGATCGTAGAGGTAGAGGACGCGGGGCAGGGTGTAGCCGCGCCTCGAGGCGAGGGACTGGTCGTTATAGGAAAAGTACAACCGGCCATCGGGGGAGAAGGCTACCTCGGTCGGATAGCTGCCCTCACCGAACCAGAGCTTGGACGCTTCCCAGAGGACGGCAGGGGCGGAAGCCGGCGTCGCCGTCCGGACGATGTTGGACAGGCCGGACCATCGCCCCTCCGCGTCCGCGCTGCGGATCCCCACATAGTAGGTCGTCCGCTCGGCGAGCCCGGTCACGATGCACGATTGCGTCGTGCCGGCCGGCCCCGGAGCGGCCAGGGAATCCACGGCCCTCGCCTTGCCCCAGGTCCTCTCATCGAGGAGCCTCGTGTGGTAGCGGAGCTCGTAGGCCGCGGCGCCGCCGGTGGAATCGCCGGCCACCCCGGGCGCCGTCCAGGCGAGGGTCACGGTGGAGTCCGTGAAGGCCGTCACCCGTAGATCGGCGACCGGCTCCGGCCCACCCGGGTCCGGAGCGACCGGCCGGGAGGAATCCCCACAGGCGCAGAGCAGGATCGGGAGAAGAGCCAGGAGCGCCGCGGGGGAGGCCGCGCCCCCGGTGCCGGGCCGGCGACCGCACGCCCGCGCGAGGCTCCGCATCAGCGCACCACCGGCAGGCCTTCGCGGCTCCACTCCGCGATTCCCCGCCGCAGGTTCACGACCTGGACGAATCCGGCGTCCACCAGCATCTTGGCCGCGACGGTGCTCCGGTTGCCGGTGGCGCAGTAGATGAACACGGGGTCTCTCCGGTGGGCGGACAGCTCCCCGAGGCGGCGCTGCAGATCCTGCACCGGGATCAGGACCGCGCCATCCAGGTGCCCGGACGCGAACTCGCGTGCGGTGCGCACATCCAGAATCAACGGCTGCACATTGGCGATCAGCGCAGCCGCTTCCCGCGCGTTGACCTCCCGGTACTCGACCGCGGTGTACTCGATCGCCACGATGACCCCGCCGGCCGGGCCGAGCCGGAACTCGAAGGAGCCCGCGTCGGGGACCTTGAAGTACGGAGCCTCTTCGGCCCCGGCGGGGAATCGCCGGGAGACGCCCAGCGCGGGAATGTCCAGCGTGAAGGCCTCGCCGGTGGTCAGCTCGGGCCGGACATAGTCCCCCCGGTAGATGGTGAAGCGCTGATCCGCCGCCTGCGGGTCGAAGGTCAGCACGCGCAGGCCCGCCTCGAGGCGGCCGGAGACGGCCGGAGCGGAGGAGGAGCCGCGGGAACCCTGGGACCCGTTGCAGGCGGCTGCCGCCAGTGCGACGGCCAGAAGCGGAAGCAGACACCGGCGGTGCAAGCGGGTGGTCGTCATGGTCGATCCTCGTCATGGGCAGGGTCCGCAGCGCCGGGCGGCCGATACCGGGGCTTCCCGTCCTGTCTCCCCCCCAACGGCCGCGACGCTCTCATGGAACATGATACGCCTCGCGCGCCTTCGCGGCCCCCCCCGTTGTCGGGCCGGGGGCCATGGTGCAGAATCGCGCCATGGACTCGGGCATGCAAACCGCGCTTCGCGACCTGTACCGGCGCCGCTTCGGAGCAGCGCCCGACCGGCTGCTCCCACTTCACGGCGACGCCTCCAGCCGCCGTCTCTTCCGCGTCTACGGCGCGGCCGGGACGGCCATCGGCGTGCTCGGCCCGGACCCTCTGGAGAACCGGGCCTTCCTGTCCTTCTCGAAGACCTTTCGCGCCGCAGGACTTCCCGTGCCGGAGATCTTCGGCGAGGACCCCGAGGCCGGGGTCTACCTGGAGGAGGACCTCGGAGACACCACCCTCTTCGACATGCTGAACGCCGGGCGCAGGGGTTTCTCTCCCGACGAGGCCACGATCGCGGCCTACCGGGAAGCCCTGCGGCTCCTGCCGAGGTTCCAGATCGAGGCGGGGCAAGGGATCGACTACGGCGTCTGCCACCCCAGAGCGGCCTTCGACCGCCAATCCATGCTCTGGGACCTGAACTACTTCAA
>CAZWKH010000093.1:0-8942 GCA_964633885.1 uncultured bacterium
CCAGGAGGGCGACTTCACCGGCGCGATCCAGGCCTACGAGAGGGTGCTCGCCCTGGGGGTGACCGCCCCCGAGCTGGAGCACAATCTGGGCAACGCCTTCCTCAAGGCCGGGCGCACCGGGCACGCCGTGCTCCACTACCGCCGCGCGCTCAACCTGCGGCCCAACTTCGAAAGCGCTGAAGCCAACCTGGCTTATGCCCGCTCCCTCACGCAGGATGTGAAGCCGGATGCAGAGTCTCCCGAGCGCTGGGGCTGGGTGCGCCGCCTGCGCCTGGGACCGGTTCCGGCCGCGGCGCTCCTCCTGGTGATGGTGACGGCATTCGCAGCGGTGGGGGCGATGCGCCTGCGCTGGTGGCGGGAGCGGCCCGGAGCCATGGTCTTGCAGGGAGCGCTGGGAGGGCTCGCGCTCCTCCTGGCCGCCGTTCTCTTCTTCGAATGGCACCTCGTGGAGGGCCGCCACGAGGCCGTGGTGGTGGCTGAGGAGACCGAGGTCCGCGCGGGTCCCGGCGACCAGTACACGGTCTCCTTCCGTCTCCACGAGGGAACGGAGCTGCGGATCCTGCGCGCGAGCGCCGGGTGGCGGGAGATCGAGGTTTCCGACCGTCTCCAGGGCTGGGCGCCCGAGGCGGCCCTGGCGCCCATCGGGGGACGCTGACATGGCGCGCCGCCGCCGGTGGATCTGGGCCCTGGGCGGCGTGGCGCTGCTGGGGATCGCGCTGGCGGCTCTGGCCTGGAGCCTTCTGAATCCGGAGCGGCTCAAGGCGATGGCTCTGGCCGAAGTCCGCCGCGCCACCGGCTACACGATCGAGGCCGGTCCCGCATCCCTGCGTCTCGGGTTTTCCGGCGTTGTGCTGCGCGTCGGCGACCTGCGCGTGACCACACCCGACTCGAGCCAGGTCCTGTCGGTGGAGCGCGCCGAGGCCGCGCTGAAGCTTCGCCCCCTCCTGCGCCGCAGGATCGAGCTGCGCCACCTCGGCCTGTTCCGTCCCGACCTGCGCCTGCGCCTTACCGCGTCTGCAGGGCAGGCCGCGCCGCGCCTGGCCGGATCTCCGGCCTTCGCCCTCTTCGCGGCGGAATCCTGGTCCATCCAGGAGGGTCGCTATGCGCAGACCGCTCCGGAAGGGGACCTCGCCCTCTCGGGCCTCGATCTCACGGGGAAGCTCACCTGGCGCGCCGGGGATGGAGCCCGGGGAACCGCGCGGGGGACTGCGCAGACGGGATCCTGGAAGGCGCCTGCCCTCACGGTCGCGCTGCCGCCGATCGAGGGTCTCGTCGACTTCCACCTGAGCGCCGCCATGGATTCCCTTGCTCTCCCCCGGGTGGAGCTCTCGAGTGGCGCGATGCGCCTGACGCTGCGCGGCGGCTTCCACCCCGAGGGGCGTGTCTGGACCGGCGCCCTCTCCGGCCGCGCGGAGCCCTTCACCTGGAACGATGTCCGCGGTTTCGTCCCTCCCGAGGGCCTGGCGAAGCTCTCGGGTCTCGAGCTGGCGGGACGCTTCGAGCTGCCCGAGCTGCACATCGCGCGCGTGGCGGATGGGAAGTTCCTCGTCTCGGGCCGCGCGCGGGTGGATGGGTTCTCCGCGAAAGCCGCGCGCGCTCCGCTGGGCCTGAGCGAGGCCGGGGGGGAATTGCGCTTCTCTCCCGGGCTCATCCTGGTGGAAGGCGGCGAAGGCCGCCTGGGTCCCGACCCGGTCCGCTTCTTCGCGCGCGTGGAAGGCGAGCCTCCGGCCGGCGTGATTCTGCGCGCGCAGGTGGCAACGCGGGTGGCCGGCAGCTCCCTCGGAGGGCTCCTCCCCGAGGGGGCGTCTCTGGCGGTGACGGGTGGAGCGCTCGACCTGGATCTCGCCCTGAGCGGCACGCCGCCCTTCTCGCGGAAGCGCTTGCCGGATCTCGACGGCCGCGTCGTCTTCGAAGATCTGACCGGCGTCTGGCGCGGTTTGCCGCTCCTGGCGGCGGGCAGGATTCGCTTGGCGGGGCGTGGGGCCTCGGTGGAGGGGCTCTCGGCGCGGCTCGGGAAGTCGGACATTGCCCTCTCGGGAACCCTTGAGGATTTGGCCGCTCCCGACCTGCGCTTTGTTCTGACCTCGCAGACCCTCGACCTGGACGAGCTTCTGCCCGGGGAGACGAAGGTCGCGGGCGACTCCGCCGCCGCTGGCGCGACTGCCGCTCCGCCCCTGATCGCCGTTCCCGGAAGCGGGACGCTGCGCATCGGCACGCTTCACATGCGGGGGCATCGACTCGAGAACCTCACCGCCGGCGCGCGGCTTGGGCTGGATGGGCTCCGCCTGAAGGATCTGCGCGCCGACGCCTACGGCGGACGCGTCGCCGGAAGCCTCGCGGTTCTCCCCGCGGCTGAGGGGACGGCCTTCACCCACGAGGGTGAGCTGGACCTGAGCGCCGTGGATCTGGGGAGCGCGCTGGCCGAGTGGCTTCCGGTTGGCCGGCGCCTGGAGGGGAAGGGACGCGCCACCCTGGCATGGCGCGGGCGCCACGCCCCGGGCCTCGATCCGCTGCGGGCCATCGACCTGGACGGGGTCTTCGGACTCGACGATGGCGCCCTCCTGAACATGCCGGGGCTGGCCGGGCTTGCCCAGACCCTGCGCATCGACCAGGCCTCGGCTCATCGTTGGCCCTTCCAGCGACTGACGGCCGCTCTCTCGCTGCGCGAGGGGCGGGTCCTCCTCGATAGCCTGCGGGTCGGGCAGCCGGGCATCGGCTGGATCCTCTCCGGATCCGTCGGGCTGGATGGAAGCCTCGCCCTGAGCGGGCTTCTCCGCGCGGACCCCAAGCGGGTCAGCCTTCCACCGGAGCTGGCGCTCTTCGTTCCCTACCTGACCGAGTCGGACGGGCGCATCCCGATCGACTTCACCCTCGCCGGCAGCTTCGCCGATCCGGTGGTCGCGCTGGACTGGGAGGCCCTGGGCGAGCGCGCCGCGGCCAGGGCGAGAGGTGAGGAGGGGGAGAAGCTCCAGCGCAAGCTGCTGGATGCGGTGAAGGATCCCGGCGCGCTCGACAGGCTCAAGAAGATCTTCGGTGGCGGCAAGGGCGGGTGACCGCGGCTGGAATCACGGCGGTGAGAGCCTTGCATTATTTGCTGCAATTCCAATGGATTACAGGGCATGACTCAGATTTTGCACGAAGGGCGGCCTCGCCCCGGGGGCGCGGGTCGCGCCAGGATCGGCAGGGGAGGGGCGGGGGGGGCGGACTCCCGGAATGCCGCGACCCTGGTACCGGGCCGAAGCGATCACTTTCGGTTGCGCGCAGCCGGTCGATAACTCAGATTCGTAGTCCTCCGTCCGGCTTGGACCGGCGGGGCGCTGAACGAGCCGGGGGTCGGCGACCCCCGCAGGAGGCCTCTTGAACAGCATTCCCCCCTGGAAGAGGCCCGAGCTCTTCGGCTGTCCGGTGGACGCCGTCACCCTCGCGCAGGCGGTGGGGTGGGTGGACGATCGGATCGCGGAGCGAAGGCCGGTGCGTGTCGGCGTGGTGAACGCCGCGAAGCTCGTCAAGATCGAGCGGGACCCCGAGCTGGCGCGGGCGGTGACGACCTGCGAGCTCATCCTCGCCGACGGGATGAGCGTGGTCTGGGCCAGCCGCCTGCTGACGGGTGTGAGGCTCCACCGCGTGGCCGGAATCGATCTCATGGAAGCTCTGGTCGCGCGGGCGGCGGAGCGCGGATACCGCGTCTACTTCCTGGGCGCGAAGCAGGAGGTCCTGGATCGCATGCTGGATGTGTTCCTGACCCGCTTCCCCAATCTGGCCGTGGCCGGGGCCCATCACGGCTACTTCCGGCGGGGGGACGAGGAGGCGCTGGCGGAGGCGATCCGCGCCACCTCCCCGGACCTGCTGTTCGTGGGCATGGGGACGCCGGCCAAGGAGTACTGGATCGACCGGAACTACGAGGCCGCGGGCGCGGCAGTCTCGATGGGTGTGGGAGGATCCTTCGACGTGCACTCGGGCCTGGTGCGGCGCGCGCCGGTCTGGATGCAGCGGCTCGGACTCGAGTGGCTGTACCGCCTGCTGCAGGAACCGAGGCGCCTCTGGCGGCGCTACCTCACCACCAGTTCGATTTTCCTGGGAGAAGTGTTCCTGCGCCTGCTCAAGCGGCCCTTCGTGCGGAGCAGGAACGGCTGAGCGATGCGGGTCCACTTCCTCGCCTCCACGCTGGTGCGCGGCGGGGCGGAGACCATGGCGGTGGCGCTGTCGGAGAGGCTCGCCCGCCGGGGCCACGAGGTGCGCTGGAGCCTCCTGCGTGAGCCGGGGGTGCTCGGCGAGGATCTCGCGAACCGCCTCGACCTGCGCGCCGGGCTGGCTCCCGGCCGCTATCCCTGGAGCGCGATGGGCGCACTGCGCGCGCGGCTCGCGGGGTCCGAGGCTCTCTATGTTCTCGACCACCAGAACGCCGTGGTCCCTGCCGCCCTGGCCGCTCCCTGGGCGGGAGTGCGCCGCCGCGTGGTGGCCATCCACACCACCGGGCGCTGGGGTGGGCGCCCCAGCCTGCCCGCCGCGTTTCGCCGCGCGCTGGGGGGCTACCACGCCGTGCTTGCCCTGAGCCCGGCCCATGCGGCCTACCTCGCTGCGGAAGAGGGCGTGCCCAAGGCGAAGATCCGGATCGTGCCCAACGGCATCGACCTCGACCGGTTCTCTGCGCTGCCCACCCGGGAGGAAGCGCGGCGCCGTCTCGACCTGGCCGCGGATGCGGTGGTGGTGGGCATGGTGGCGATGTTGCGCCCCGAGAAGAACCACATGCTGCTGCTGAACGCGCTGGCGCCGCTCCGCCCGCGCTACCCCGGACTGCGCGTCCTGTTGGCCGGCGATGGACCCGAGCGGGGACCCCTCGAAGCCCGCGCCGCGCGCGAGGACCTGCGGGGCGCGGTGCGCTTCCTGGGCTCTGTGGAACGGGTGGTGGAACTGCTCCCGGCTCTCGATCTCCTCGCGCTGACCTCGCTGCCCGCGGTGGAGACCCAGCCGGTCTCCGTGCTGGAGGCCATGGCCTCAGGGGTGCCGGTGGTGGCCACGCGGGTGGGGGACCTGGAGACCCTGCTCGAGGGGGGCATGGCCGGCGCGCTGGTGCCGCCCGGGAACGCCCGAGCGCTCACGGCGGCGATCGGAGAGCTCCTGGAGGATCCCGAGCGCCGCGGGACCTTTGCCGGGCGCGGCCGCGAGATCGCCGCACGCTACAGCCTGGACCGCTCCGCCGATGCGCTCCTCGCCGTACTGGAGGAGGGGCGATGAGGGTCCTCCAGGCCAACAAGTTCTTCTTCGCCAAGGGAGGTGCCGAGCGCTACTTCCTGGACCTGGTCGAGTTGCTTCCGTCGCTCGGCCACCCGGTGGCCCCCTTCGCCATGCGCCACCCGGCGAACCTGCCCAGTCCCTTCGCGGAGCATTTCGTGAGCGGCGTCGACTACGCGCGGGACATGAGCGGACGGCGCGCGGCCCAAATCGCCCTGCGCACGGTCTACAACCGGGAGACCCTGCGGCGGACCCGCGAGCTGGTGCGCGCCTTCCGCCCCGATGTGGCGCACCTGCACAATGTGCACCACCAGCTCTCCGGCTCGCTCTTCGAGGCGCTGGCCGCGGAGGGCGTGCCGGTGGTGCAGACCCTGCATGACTACCAGTGGGTCTGCCCGGTGTACACCTTCCTGAGCCGGGGCACCGTCTGCGAACGGTGCGCCCATGGCCGCGTGTTCCCGGCGGTGCGCCGGCGCTGCCACGGCGGTTCGCTGGCCCGGTCCGCGGTGGCCGCGCTCGAGCTCAAGGTGGGGGAGCGGCGCGGATGGCTGGGGATGGTGAAGCGGTTTCTCGCTCCAAGCCTCTTCCTGCGGGACAAGGTGGTGGCCCATGGCCTTCCCGCGGAGCGGGTCACGACGCTGAATTACTGTCTGCGGGTCGAAACCTATCGGCCGGCCGGAGTCCGGGGCGGCCATGGGCTCTACGCGGGGCGCCTCTCCCACGAGAAGGGTGTGGCCACGCTGCTCGAGGCCGCCGCGCGGGTGCCCGGACTCTCCCTGCGGGTGGCGGGGGAGGGGCCTCTCGCGGACGCGCTGGAGCGGCGCGCGGAGGCCATCGCGCCCGGGCGCATCCGCTTCCTCGGCCACCTCGACCCGGCGCGGCTGCGCGAGGAACTCGCCGGCGCCGCCTTCGTGGTGGTGCCCTCCGAGTGGTACGAGAACCAGCCCTTCGCGGTGCTGGAGGCCTTCGCCATGGGCGCGCCGGTGGTGGGCGCGGCCATCGGCGGCATTCCGGAGCTGGTGGTGGAGGGGATTACCGGGGGGCTCTTCGAGAGCGGTTCGGTGGAGGCCCTCGCCGAGGCGCTGGCGGCCATGGCGGCGCGCGAGGACCGTGCGGCCCTGGGCGCGAACGCCCGACGGCTGGTGGAGGAGCGCTTCCATCCGGCGGGGCACATCGAGGCGTTGCTCGCGATCTACCGTGAGGCGGCGGCATGAGGATCGCGATGATCGGCCAGAAGGGCCTGCCCGCCACCTACGGGGGCATCGAGCGCCATGTGGAGGAGATCGGGGCCCGGCTCGTCGAGCGGGGCCATGAGGTGCGGGTCTACACGCGCTCCTACTACTCGCCCGGGCGGGATCGTTACCGGGGCATGGAACGATGCCCCAGGCCCTCCATCCGCACCAAGCACCTGGACACCGCCACCCACGCCTTCTTCGCGACCCTGGATGTACTGGCGCGTCCGGTGGACCTGGTCCACTACCACGCACTCGGGCCCTCGGCCCTGTCCGGGGTGCCGCGGGTGCGCGGCATTCCCACCGTGGTCACTCTGCATGGCCTCGACTGGGAGCGCGAGAAATGGGGGCCCATGGCCTCCTACCTCCTGCAACGCTGCGAGTACCCCGCGGTGCATTTCCCCAACCGCACCATCGCGGTCTCCAAGACCCTGCAGCGCTATTGCGAGGAGAAGTATCTGATCCGTCCCGACTACATCCCGAATGGCGTGAACGCCCCGCGGGAGCAGCCGGCCGATCTCCTGGCTCCGTGGAAGCTCACGCCCAGGGGATACTTCCTCTTCGTGGGCCGCCTCACGCCGGAGAAGGGTGCGCATCTGCTGGTGGAGGCCTTCGCGAAGCGGCATCCCTCGCGCCGGCTGGTGATGGCCGGCGGCTCGGCCTTCACCGACTCCTATGTCGAGGATCTCCACCGGGCGGCCACCCCCGATACCGTCTTCACCGGCTATGTGCATGGAGCGCAGCTCGAGGCCCTGCTCACCCACGCCTACGCGGTGGTGCTGCCCTCCACGCTGGAGGGCCTCTCCATCGCGCTGCTTGAGGCGCTCAGCTACGGGCGCTGCGTGCTGGTGAGCGACATCCCGGAGAACCTGGAGGTGGTGGAGGACCTGTTGCCCTCCTTCCGCAGCCGGAATGTGGAGGCCCTCGCCGAGGCTCTCGCGCGCCTGGACGCCCACCCGGAGGAAGTGGCGGCCGCGGAGGCGCGGGTGCGCGAGAAGCTGGCCCGCCGTTTCACCTGGGAGGTGGTCGTCTCCGAGCTGGAGGCCCTCTATCGCGAGGTGCTGGCGGGCAAGCGCCCGCAGCCGGTGGAGCCGCCCCCGCTCGACTGACGACCCCGCCGGAGGCCTCCCGCGGATCGGGCGCGGGGTCAGCGGCGTCGGGCCAGGATCTTCACCGAGCGCGCGTAGGGCAGGGTGAGCGGGGTCAGGGCGCGCAACACGCGGTTGGCCGCCGACACGGCCGGGCCGCGGGCGCCCCCGAAGTGGGCGCGAACCCGCACCGCGAAGCCCAGCTTCTCCATCTCCGCGCGCAGGGCCCGGGCGTCCACGAGGTTCTCGATGTGGTCCCCCTTGTCGGGATCCACGGGACAGCGGTCCACCGTCGGGGGCGCGTCCGGCAGCGCGCCCCCGGCCAGGAGCGCGCGGGCTCTGGTGACGATCTCCGCGCCATGCAGGCCGAAGGTGCCCCAGGCGAGGCGCTCGGCCGCCTCGGCGTCGATCCCGGGCAGCGCGGCCGCGATCCTCTCCCTGCGGCGCGCGCGGTAGGATCGCTCGATGCGGTGCCCATGCAGGTTCTCCGCCGGGGGACCCTCCTCGAAGCGCCTCCACACCTCCCGCGTGTGAGCGACGGTGCGCCGGTTGGCCGCGTTGTTACCGTCGCAGATCATGAGCGTCCCGCCGGGACGCAACACGCGCGCGGCCTCGGCGAGGAAGCGCGGGGGATCCAGGAAGTGGCTGAGCGCCTCGTGGCAGTAGACGAAGTCCACGCTGCCGCGGCCGAGGGGGAGGGCGTCCACCGAGGCGCGCAGGGTGCCCGCGGGAAGCGGGGTCCCGCGGCGCAGGAGCTCTGCCGTGCGGGCCATGGGCGAGAAGCGCTCGATCCCCACCGCGGCACGCGCGCCGAGGGCGGCCAGGGCGAGGAGCGTCACGCCGAAACCCGATCCGGCATCCACGACGACCTTGCCGCGCGGATCGAACCCCGCGAGGGCCAGGTCCGCGGCCAGGGCGCGGGCGTAGCGGCGGCGTCCCTCGGCGCGCTCCAGGCCGGTGAAGTAGGTGAAGAACCATGGATCCAGCGAGGCCGGCCTCCCGGCGAAGAGGGGAGGCAGGAACTCGTCGAGAAATCCCCGCAGGCGCGTCTCCATGCCGGTCAACGGTAGCATCGGTTCTCACGGCGAACAATCCGGCCGGTTGTGGGGACCGCGGGCGCGTGGTATAACGGGCCGCCGGAAAGCAGGGAGGATCATGCGTCACGCCGTCATCCTCGCCGGTGGAAGCGGGGTGCGCTTCTGGCCGGTGAGCCGCAAGAACCGCCCCAAGCAGTTCCTCCCTCTGGGGGGGGAACGATCCCTCCTGCGCGAGACCTTCGAGCGGCTCGCGCCCCTGGTGCCGCCGGAGCGGATCTGGGTCGTCACGGCGAGCGAGCATGGGCGCCAGGTTGCAAAGGAACTCCCCGAGATCGAAGCCCGCCGCATCCTGC
>CAZWKH010000094.1:0-8935 GCA_964633885.1 uncultured bacterium
GGAGGGAATGTCATGAGATCCGGGTCCGGGTTCCGGCCGGCGGCGGCGCTCACCGGCGTCGCCGCCCTGCTCGCCGCGTTGCAGGGCTGCGGCGCGGTCTGGACTTACGACGAGGCCATGGACCTGCGCCGGGCCACCTATGCCTTCCACTTCGACCCCCCGGACAGCGTGGCCTACGCGCTGCCTTACCCGCCGCCGGTCTACGCGGCCATCTTCGACGAGAGCATGTATGTTCCACCCGATCCCGTGGTGCTCCCCCTTTCGCGCAGTCCCCGCGCGCGCAGCGGACCCGATGCGGCGGGTCCCGACACTCTCGGCACGGTCCCACCCCTCATCACCCTGGAGCCGCCCCCTCCGGTCCAGGTGGATCTCTCCCCGGCCCAGGAGTCGGAGCTGCGCGGGCGGGCGCGCCGCACCATGGTCGAAGCGGACAGCCTGCTCGCCCGCTACATCCGCTCCGCGGGGCGGGGCGCCGAGCAGTCCGAGCAGCTCCGCGCGGCCCGGGGGCTCCTGAACCAGGCATCGAGCGCGCTGGAGCGCCGCGACTATCAGGGCGCGGCCAACCTGGCGGACAAGGCCCATATCCTCGCGGAGCGTCTGATCGCGAGCCGCCCGTGATCGCGTTGCGCGCCGAGCGCCCCTTCGTCGGGCGCCGTCGCGAGCTCGGCATCCTCACCCACCTGATCGAGGAGAGCCTGTCCAACTCCTGGTGTCTGGTGCGCGTGGCGGCCGAACCCGGGATGGGCCGGCGCCGGCTCATCGCCGAGGCCCTGCACCACGGACCCGATGCGGAATGGGTACACCTCGCTCCCGGAGAGACCTCTCCCGATTTCCGCCGTTGGGCCTGCACGGAACTGCTCGATCTTCTGGAGAGCTACCCCGAGGCCCCCCATCCTTCCTGGGCGCTCCACGCCCTCGCGCGGTGGGAACCACGCCTGCGCCGGTGGGCGAAGGTTCCGGCGTGGACCGCCGAGGATCTTCCGTCGGAGGCCGTGCCCGAGGTTCTGGGTGCCGCGATGGGGGCGCTCCTCGATTCGCTCACCGCACAGACGCAGGTCATCGTGGACGCGGGCCTCTGGCCCCGGGCGGGCAGCGCCGGGGCGCGCGCGCTGGCGTCTCTGTGCGCGCGCCTGGGCGTCCCCGGCGCGGTGGTGATCGCTGCGGTGGAGCCTGATCCGCCGGGCACCCTGGACGCGGAGCGCTCCCGCACCCTGTCCCTGGGCCCGCTCCGGCCGGGCGAGCTTTCCGAGCTCACGGCGCGCTGGCAGGCGGAGACGCCGGGAGGCGGGTTCTCGGCCTGGCTCCACCGCGTGACGGGCGGCCATCCCTTCTTCGTCAAGGAGACCCTGCGCTGGCTCGAGGAGCTCGGGCACCTGCGCGTGGACGATGAGCGTGGCCGCGTCGAGATCCTCAGCCCGCTGGATCGCCTGCCGCTTCCGTTCAACCTCCACGCGGTGATGGATGCGCGCTACCAGCGCTTGCCCGCGAGCGCGGCACGGCTTCTGGGCCTGATCGCGCGCGAGGACGGCCGGCTCGACCGCGAGCCCCTGCGCGAGAGGTCGGGGCTTGAGAGCGACGCCTTCGAGGAGGCCCTGGCCACGCTGCGCCGCCGCGAATTCCTGCTGCGCCGTACCATGCGCAGGCCCATCGCCACATCGAGTCCGCTCTGGGGCGATGTGGCCGCGGCGGCGGGGGAGAGGCGCCGCCCGCGCCGGCGCGGCGGCCCGCGGGGGCCCCGGGAGAAGACGGCGGCCCTGGCCTCGGGCGCGCCCCTGGCGCAGGGCCTGAGGCGTCTGGAGCGGTTGAGCGCGGGCGGCGCAGTCGGCCGCGGGACTGCCGCCGGGACCGCCCGCGAGCTCGCCGCCACCTGTCGCCTCGCGCGCGGGCGTGTGGGGCCTGGGTGGGACAGTCTGCGCGGGCGGCTCGCCCTCGCGGCCGCGGACCATCGGAAAATCCAGGGACGGGTCGGATCCGCGCGGCGGTGGATCGCCTGGGGCCTGGCGCACACTTCGCGCGAGATCCACCCCGCCCTGCGTCGGGCGCTTTGCCGCGCCGACGCGGCCCTGCTCGACGCTGCCGGAAAGGCACGCGAGGCCGCGGCGACCCGGGAGCTTGCGCTGGAGGAAAGCTTGGCGGCGGGCCATCTCATTTCGGCGGCGCGTCTCGAGGCGGATCTCGCGGAATCGTTCCTGCATCTGGACGCGGCCGAACGCGCCGAGGCTCTCGCGCGCGATGCGCAGGCGGCGCTCACGGCCATGGGGCTCTCCCTCTTCGCCGAGCGGGCCGGCGCGGTCCTGGAGCAGGCCCTGGCCGAAAGACGGCGCGCGCGGGACATCCGCAATCCTCTCCACGAGGCCCCGGCGCGGCCGCGACCCGAGTTCCGCGGGGTGGAGCTGCGGCTCCTGGGCCGGCCTGCGGTGCTGCGCGCGGACTCGACATGGCCGATCCCCCTCTGGCCGCAATGGTGGCTCGCGCTGTGGTGCGGAGCGGCCAGCGCGGATCTGCTCGGGCGCGACTTCGACCGCGCAGCGGCGCAGCAGGCCGTCGCGGATGCAGGTGACGCGCCCGCCGTCGAGCTGGAGCATCTCCTCGTTCTGGCCAACCAGCTCCTGCGCGGCCATGAGACGGTGGCGGGCGGACTGCGCGCCGAGGACGATCGGATCGCCGTCGGCTGGTCCGGGATCCGCTGCGACGCGCGCGATCTCTTCGCATTGGCGGAGCGGATGGACGCGCCGGATGCGCAGGCCCCGCCCGGGCCTTCCCGCTCGTTCCTGGACGGAGCGCGGGGCGCGTACCTGCCCGGCATCCCGGGGGTGGATCACGACGCGGTGCGGGCGCGGCTCCATGAGTGGGTGCGTTTTGCGCTGGCGCAAGTGATCGCCGAGGGCGGGGAGATCGGCGCCGGGGAGAGAACGCGGTGGCTGGAGGAAGCGGGCCGCGCGGGACCGGTGGCGGTCCTGCTGGCCGATCTCAGCGAGGGCGAAGGGCGCGAGCGCTCGGCCTGCGCGCTTCGGCGCGGGCCACCATGAGAATCGGGCGTAGCCCCGCCTCCCAGCGGGTCCTGGGCGCCGCCCACAACTCGCCCGAGACCGGCGAGCCCGATGCGGCAAGGGCGTCCCGCACCCGTGCCGCGAGCTCCGGATCCGCGGTGAGGCCGTCCCGGGCCCGCGCCGCCTCCAGGGTTTCCAGCGCCTGAACCCAGCGCTTGCCCTGGGCCTCCGCGAGCAGGGTGGGGTTGGAGAGCATCCACTGGACGAGGCGATCCGCTTCCTCGCATTCCACGAGGAGCCAGCGCAGCGGCGCCTGCGCCTCGGCGGGGGCCCGCATCGCGGCCGACTCCAGGTAGCCCCGCCGCTGGGCGAGGAATTGCTCCGGCGGCGCGTCGTGGTAGGGATGCAGATGCGCATGGCCCAGCGCGGCCGCGGTCAGGGCAAACTCGATCTCCGCGCGGCGCAGCCACGCGTCCCGCGCCCAGGCCTCGGGGCGGTCCCCCAAGGATTCCCGGCCCATGTCCGCCGTGCGGCGCAACTCCACCAGCGTCTCCGACCAGAGGGGCAGCGCCTCATCGCGGACGGGAAGCGCCTCGGCGCGGGCGAGAAGTTCCTCCGCGGCGAGGAATCCGGGAGCGGTCCAGCTCCAGGGGGCGGCCGCGATGCCGAGAGGCGGTTGCGCGTCGGGAGGCGCGAAGCCCAGGGAGCGCGCCCGCAAGCGTTGGCGGAGCAGCACCCCCGCCGCGTCCCATGGCCCGGTGACGCTGTCGGGCGAGGCGAAGGACAGCACGATCTCGGCGGCCAGGCGCCCGCGAGCCGAGGGGCCGAGGCTGTCGAGCGGCGCGTTCTCGATGAGGGCCAGGCGCGCCAGGAGAATGCTCGCCGCGCGCTCGCGCTGATCGCCCTCGGTCTCACCGAGGAGCATCGCCAGCCGTTCGTCCTCCTCGAGGGACCAGGCGAGGGGACCGTTCCAGCCGGGTATGGGACCGAGGCCGCTCAGCGCGTCCAGGAGCCGCGCGTCGGCCTGCGCGCGGGCCAGGGGCCTGAGGCTCGCGGTCTCCCGCTCGAGATGCGCCACCCGCGCGGCGAGGGAATCCGCCCGGTCCGCGCCGGATCCCATCTCGCCGCACCCGCCCGGACTCAGCAGGCTTGCGGCCAGAATCGCCAGCCCCACCGCACCCAGCGCGGTGGCCACCACCAATCGGTGCACCCGGCGGACTTCGCCCCGCAGCGCCGCGGCCCGCTCGTCGAGACCCTGCTCCAGGGCGAGAAACCGAGCGGCACGGATCTCGGGTGGGAGGAAATTGAGGAAGTGGAGCGCGGCGAGGCGTTCGGGCGGGACCTCGATCCTCTGCGCCAGGCGCCGGCGCTCCTCGTCGGTGGAAATGCGGACTTCGAGGGCATGACGCGTACGGACTCCGGCCTCGTGGAGGCGAACGAGGAGATCCTCGTCCATGCCCTCCATCAGGGAGAGTTCGAGCCCGGAATCGTCATCCATACCGCTCACGCTCCCGATCGCCCGGCGGCGCCGGAGCCGCCGCGATGGGGTTGCAGCCCTGCCGAGGCGCGGTTCAGTGTCCGAAAGCCCAGATCGCGAGCAGCTTCACTCCCGGCGCGTCGATGATCGAGAACTTCATCTCCCCCGCGAAGCGTCCCGTCTCCCCGACCACCTTCTCCACCCCGAGAATGCCCGACATGACCATCCGCGTGTCGTTCTCGCGCTGGTGCCGGTTCTCGAAGAAGAAGCCGATCTCGCCGCCCAGATAGGGCGTCCAGGCACCCCACCGGTCGCGGAACCGGAAGAGGAGGTCGCTGCCGATCATTGTCGTGGTGCGGTCGTTGCCGATCCCGACCTCGATGACCGGGAGAAGGAGGTTGGTGTGGGGGAGCGGGTCGCCCATGTCGGCGTGCACGCCGAGCAGCACCTGGTTGGGGTCGATGGAGACTCCCACGCGGGGTCCGAGACCGAGGAACTGTACCCCGCGCTCGGTCTCCGCCGCGGCGGCCTCGGCCAGGACCAGGGATCCCAGGACTGCAAGAACGAGGGCGAAACGACCCATCAGGCACCTCCCATCACGCCGCGCCGGCGGCGGACATCCATCTGCCACGATGCAGCAATTCTCGCCTCTGCGCCGCGCCCGCACAAGGGCGATCCCGCACGCGGGCATTCCGCGCTCCGTCAGGCGCTCATGCCGGAGAGGGCCCGCGCCAGCGACCGTTCGGCCTCCTCCAGCGCCCGCCACCCCACGGAGGCCAGGGCGTTCGACACCGATTGCTGGGTCACTCCCAGCCCCTCGGCCACATCGCGCTGCCGCCGGTGGCGCCGATAGAGCCGGACCACCTGGCACTGGCGGGCCGTCCACTGCTGGAGATTGCGGTACAGCACCAGGGCAAGGGTGTTCGCGAGGAGATCCAGGCTCGCGTCGGCCCCGCTCACCAGGAGGAGCCGGTCTTCCTTGCGCGCGCGGTAGAGCAGCTCGGCGGCGGCGTCGAAGGCGGGCCCGTCCTGCGCGCTCCCGGAGGAGACCTCGCCCACGGAAGCGGCCACCCGCACTGGGAGCGGATGGAACTCCTCGGCCAGGCGGCGGGAGAGCGTGTACGCCTCGGCAAGGTCCAGCAGCACGCCGCCGAACTCCGGGAACCCGCCGGTGGTGCCGAGCGGCGCCGCGACCGATGCCGTGCGCTCCCGGTTGAACTCCTCGAGGGCGGCCTGGAGGCGTCTCTGCAGCTCGTCTGGACGGAGGATCTCGGGTCGCTCCTCGACCTCTCCGAGCAACGCCACCAGACCGTTCATCGAGGCCACCCGCTGTGAAGGGGTTCGTCGGTGCGGGGAAACGGTTCGCGCCCCGCTGCTCGCGAAGTGTAGCCGAGGAGCCGCCCTTCCGGCTCCCTTTCCCGGGCCCGGCCGGTGGGCAGGGGCGGCCCTGGCCCCCTGACCGGACCGAACCATGCAAAATGCATGATTCAACCCAGTTCGGCACTTTCAGGACTGAAAATATGCAGATGTGTCACTGAAACCACGCACAATCGGCAACTTTCTGGTTGCACCGTGTCCTGCGGCGGCGTAGGCTCTCTCCCATGCTTTTTTGCCGGCCCCACCGAGGCGCCGGCGCCCGACCATCATTGCGAAGGAGCCCCCCGGTGACCAAGGCCGAAATCCTCAAGATCTGCAAGACGGAAGGGGTCCGCTTCATGCGGCTCCAGTTCACCGACATCCACGGCGCCAACAAGAATGTCGAGCTGCCGGCGACCCAGTTCCAGAAGGCCCTGGACGGGGAGATCATGTTCGACGGGTCCTCCATCGAGGGGTTCACCCGCATCGAGGAGTCGGACATGCTCCTCCACCCCGATCTCGGCACCTTCCGCGTCTTCCCGCTGGACGGCGGGCGCGGGAAGGTGGCCCGGCTCGTCTGCGATGTGAAAATGCCGGACGGGACGGACTTCGAGGGCGACCCCCGCACCTGCCTGAAGCGGGTGGCCGACAGGGCCCGCAAGCTCGGCTACACCCTGATGGTGGGGCCGGAGGTCGAGTTCTTCCTCTTCCAGCTCGACCCGGACGGGGCGCCCTCGGTGAAGACCCACGACGCGGGCGCCTACTTCGATCTCGCCCCCATCGACAAGGGAGAGGAGTGCCGCCGCGACATCGTGCAGGCGCTGGAGGCCATGGGGTTCGAGGTGGAGGCCGCCCATCACGAGGTGGCCCATGGCCAACATGAGATCGACTTCCGCTACGGAGAAGTGGTGCAGACCGCGGACAATGTGGCCACCTTCCGGTTCCTGGTGCGCCACATCGCGCGCCAGCACGGGCTCCACGCCACCTTCATGCCCAAGCCCATCTTCGGTCAGAACGGGAGCGGCATGCATTGCCACCAGTCGCTCTTCAAGGGGGACAAGAACGCCTTCTACGACCCGAAGGGCGAGTACGAGCTGAGCCGGCTCGCGCTCCACTACATCGGCGGCATTCTGCGCCACGCGAAGGGCTTCGTGGCCATCACCAACCCCATCGTGAACTCCTACAAGCGGCTGGTGCCCGGCTACGAGGCCCCCACCAATGTCGCCTGGTCGGAGCGCAACCGCAGCCCCATGGTGCGCATCCCCGCACGGCGCGGCGTGGGCACCCGCTGTGAGGTGCGTCTCCCCGATCCTTCCTGCAACCCCTACCTCGCCTTCGCCGTCATGCTCGCGGCGGGCCTGGACGGGATCGAGCAAAAGCTGGATCCGGGCCCTCCTGTGAACAAGAATGTGTTCCGGATGAGCGAGAGGGAGAAGCGCCGCCACCGCATCGACGACCTGCCCGCGACCCTCTCCGAAGCGCTGGACGAGCTGGAGAAGGACAAGGTCATCCTGGGCGCTCTGGGGCCGCACCTCGCCGAGAGCTACATCGCCGGGAAGCGGCAGGTGTGGACCGAGTTCCTGGCCCAGGTGCATCCCTGGGAGCTGGACCGCTACCTGGCGTACTACTAGACCGCACCGCGCAGATGGCTCCGGTCAAGGAGCTTCGGGCGGTGTGAACAGACCCGCGGGGATCTCTGGGTTGAACACCACCGAGCGGAACCGCAGGATGGCCGTCTTCACGCCGTCCACATGGGCGTCCTCGCGAAACGGGACGAGCACCCCATGCACCCAGCGGAACTCGCTCAGGTCCGCATGGAAGGTCGCGGGCGAGGGCCCCGGGATCCGCGCGGAGGTACGCTCGATGCGGTGACTCTTGGGGTTCACATGAACATCCAGCAGAAGACCGCCTCCCGCCGGAGCCCGCAGCAGGACGCGCCCCTTCTCGTCGGGCTCCAGAAGGACCAGCAGGCTCTCCTGTTCCGCGAGGCGGAGGGGGAGATCGAGCCTCGCCGCATCGATCCGCATGGCATCGAGAGCGGCCCCGGCCAGGGGCTGCAGCTCCCCCTCGCCGCCCCCGGACCAGCCGTCCTCGCCGAGAAGGACGCTCAGTTCTTCATGATCCTGGTAGCGCCGCTGCTCGCGGAGCCCGTCGGGCCGCGCGAAGAATCGCACCACATCCCCCTGCTCGCGATGCCGGGTTCCCGTGATGATGCCCTCGGCGCGGATGGCGCGCACCTTGCCGAGGGAGACCGCACCCCCGTAGGCCTTGACCACGCGCTGCACCAGGGCGTGGACTTCCTCGCGGGCCCGGCTTTCCGAGGCGCGGGAGTTCCTCCCGCCGCATCCGGCCGCAGCGAGGAGCGCTGCCCCGAGCACCGTGACGCCAAGCAGGGCGCGGATGGAAATGGGGCGGCCGGAGTTCATGGCCACCATCCTACCGCGCCGGCGGGGCGGACCGCTCCTCCCATGCTAGGATTTCCCCGTCGCTCCCGCCCATTGCGGGCCGCGCGTTCCCGGCCGGTCGCAGACCCATGAACCACCGAATCACCCTGCTCTTCGTGCTCCTCCTCGCCGCGGGGGCGCTCTTCTTCAGCGCCGCCCCCCGCGGGCAGATGCGTCAGAGCGAGGCCCTCACCCTCTTCTTCACCGGAGACGACGCGGGCGAAATCGCCCCCTGCGGGTGACCCGTCGAGGACTACGGTGGGGTGTCCCGGAGGGCCGCCTTCTTCGACACATTGCGCTCGGCGGGCTGGGAGTTCCTCCTGGTCGGCACCGGGGACATGGCCCCCTTCGAGGCCATGAACTCCCAGGGGCGCCTGCGCACGGAGACCCTTGCCCGGGCCATGGCTCTCATGAGCTACGACGCCGTCGCCCTGGGGGACCATGACCTCGCCCCCGGCCCCGACTTCGTGCGGGATCTCGTCGGGTGGCTCGGCCAACCCATCCTGGCCACCAACTACGCGCTCCCCGATTCGGGGGCGAGCGTGAGGACGCGGCTGGTGGAGGTCCGTGGGCGCAAGGCGGGGCTCCTCGCCTTCCTGGATCCCGACCTCGCCGCGGACCGCGCGAGTTGGGTGCCGGTGGAACCCTTCGAGGCCGCGGCTCCCTGG
>CAZWKH010000095.1:0-8933 GCA_964633885.1 uncultured bacterium
TCTTCGACGGCCCCGCGGCGACCGGCGAACCGCTGGTCTTCCTGGTTCGCCTGCGCGCCCCACTGGGTCCCGCTCCCTCTCTCCGCGCGGATGTCGCGGTGGAGTCGCGGGTCGGCCGCTACGCCCTCGGCGCATCGCTCGATCTCACCCCGGCGCGATTCCGTGAGCCGGCCGCCCATGGGGGCCGCCTGGTGGAGCATGCCGAGGGTTCCGCGCTGGAGTTCCCGGCCTCGGGGGGCGCCGTCCATGGGACCGCGACCTCCGCGCCCGCACCCAACACCATGCCCGGAGGGGCCGCGGAGACCCTCACCTTCACCGGCCGCTTCTCCTATCGTGACCGGGTGATCGATCCGAACGGCTTCGTCCACGAGCTCACCGCGGACAACCCGCTCAAACCCGTCCGCCGCGCCGATGTGGAGCTGGTCAATGTCGCCACGCAGACCGTGGTGGCCAGCGGCAGCACCGACGACACCGGAGCCTTCAGCCTGAGCGTGACCGGACTGACCACCGACACCTTCTTCCTGCGGGTCCTGAGCGCGGCGACCCGCTGGCCCGGCGTCGACCTGCGCGTGCGCATCTCCAGCTCGCAGCCCGCGAGCTACAGCGCGGCGACCCCTTCCTTCCAGAAGCCCGCCATCGGCACCCATGTCGGCGAGTTCGTGGTGGAGCCGCTCCAGGGCGGCGAGGCCTTCAACATCCTCGACTCCTGCCTGGACGGAGCGCTCCTGGTGGCCTCGCTCACGGGAAGCCTTCCCCCCGCGCCCCTGCGCGTGTACTGGAGCAGCGGATCCACCAACGGGACCTACTTCACCCGCACGGAGAGCGCCATCTACCTCCTTGGCGAGGAGGGCTACGACGACTGCGTGATCACCCACGAGTACGGCCATTATGTCGCCGCCAACTACTCCAAGGACGACTCGCCCGGCCTGATCCACTATGTGGACGACGCCAACCAGGATGTGCGGCTCGCCTGGAGCGAGGGATGGGCCTCCTACTTCCAGTCCGCGGCGCGCCGCTTTGCGGGCGATCCCTATCCCGCCTGGTACATCGACACCACCGGCGAGACCGGGGCGGGCAGGCTCGGCTTCGCCTATGAATGCGAGGGCCCGAGCTTCGCGGTCCAGGGAACCGCGAGCGAAGTGGTCGTTCAGGCGCTCCTCTGGGACATCGAGGATGCCTCCGACAGCCCCGACGACACGCCCGGATCGGACGACGATCCGCTGGCCCTCTCCCGCTCCACCAGCTGGAAGGTCGTCACCGGACCGCTGAAGACCGCGACCTATGTGAGCCTGGAGGACTTCTGGGAGGGCTGGTTCGCCCCGACCGTGGCCAACGGCTACTACGAGGAGATGAAGACCGCCTTCGCCGCCCTGGGCGTGGAGTATTTTCCGGATGCCCGCGAGCCGGACGGCACCCCCGCACTGGCCGGCGATCTTCCCCTGGACGGCACGCCGGTGCACCACACCTTCTACGGGGCGGGGGACATCGACTACCACCGGCTGGCCCTCTCGGCGGGGGAGTCGGTCCTGGTCGAGACCCTCAACATCCTCGGGTGGGGCGACACCTACCTGGAGATCTACGACCCCTCGGCGAGCCTGATCGCCGCCGCGGCGGATCGCAACGCGGCGGACATCTCCTCGATGGCTACCTTCACCGCCGCCGTGGACGGGGTCTACAGCGTGAAGGTGCGCCGCGAGTACGACGGCAAGTCCTTCTACGCCGAGTACGGGTCCTACGACATCCGGGCCACCCGCGGCACCCTCAACGACCCGTCCCTCGCCGCTCTGTCCACGACCTCGCCCATCTCCAACACCGGCTTCGGCGTGGGGGCCGCCTGGGGCGACGCCGACAACGACGGGGATCCCGACTGCTATGTGGTGAACAACACCGCGGCCGTGGATCTGCTGGGCCCGGCCACAGCGGTGGACGCCTTCTACCAGAACCTGGGGAACCGGTCGTTCACCAACTCGACCCTCGCCGCCGGGTTCGGGAACCCGGAGGGAGGCGTGGCCGTGGCCTGGGGCGACTTCGACAACGACGGCGATCTCGACCTCTTCGTCACCGGCCATGGGCTCTTCCGCAACTCGGGCGGCGGGCAGTTCACGGACATCACCGCCGTCTCCGGGATCACCGACCTGGGCCGCGAGTTCGACGCGGCCTGGGTGGACGCCAACAGCGACGGCTGGCTGGACCTCTTCGTGCTCTCCCGCGAGCACCCCTCGGCACTCTGGCGCAACGGGGGGGACGGCACCTTCCTCGATGTCGCCCCATACGCCGGGTTCGACTTTCCCGAGGACGGCGGCGGCGCCTATGGCTGCGCCTGGGGGGACTACGACGGCGACCGGCGGCCGGACCTGTTCGTGGCCAGGCTCAACGCCCAGGCGCACAAGCTCTATCGCAACCTCGGCGACAACCTCTTCGAGGATGTGACCGAAGCCGCCGGCGTCTCCTGCGCCATCGGCGCCCAGGGGGCGAGCTGGGGGGATGTGAACAACGACGGCCTGCTCGACCTCTTCGTGGCCTCGGAGGGCGAGAACGCCCTTTACCTGAACCGCGGCGACGGCGGCTTCACCAACGAGGCCGCCCGCTACGGCGTGAACGACCCGAACAGCGCGACCGGCTCCGGCTTCGCGGACTACGACCTGGACGGCGACCTGGACCTCTTCGTGGTGAACCTCTCCACCGGCAACCTCATGTTCCAGAACCTGGGCGACGCCATGGCGCGGGTGGACGACATCCCCGCTCCGGCCAGCATCACCGGGCCCGACCTGAGCTGCTCCTGGGCCGATGTGGACGCCGACGGCGATCCGGATCTCTACCTCACCCGGGGCTGCACCGGCAGCGGTTGCCAGCCGAATCTCCTCTACGCCAACGGCCTCAACGACGGCGGGGCGGCGCGGTCCTGGCTCAAGGTGAAGCTTCAGGGCCAGATGTCGAACCGCGACGGGATCGGCGCGCTGATTCTCGTCCACGCCGGGGGCCATCGCCAGGTCCGCGAGGTGGGGACCACCACCGGCTGGGCCTCCAAGAGCCGCCTCCCCGAGCTGTTCGGGTTCCCGACCGGCGCGGTGGTGGACTCGATCGAGGTGTTCTGGCCCTCGCGCCGCTACAACATCCTGCGCCGCCCGAGCCTCAACGGCACGGTGACGATCCTCGAGGACACGCTCACCCCGGTTCTGCCGCCCGAGCCGCCGCCGGCGCTCGCGGTTCTCCTGCGGGGACCGGCCCCCAACCCCTTCCGCGGCGCGACCGGGGCGGGGTTCTCTCTCTCCCGCGAGGCGGATGTGCAGGTGGAGATCTTCGATGTGGCCGGGCGGCGGGTGCGCCTGCTGCTGGATGCCCGTCTCGAGGCAGGCGACCATGTCGCGGGCTGGGACGGCGAGGACGATCGCGGCGCCGCGGTCCCTTCCGGGCTCTACTTCTACCGCCTCACTGCGGACGGCCGCAGCGAGACGCGCCGCATGGTCCGCATCGCCCGCTGAGGGATCAGCGCGTTCCGACCGGCACCGCGCCGATCACCCCGCGGCGCCGGAGCAGCTGCGCGAAGGCGTCGCGCACGGTCAATCCCGTGTCTTCCCAGGCCTGCGCCTGCGCGAAGACCCTGTACCCGTCGCCGCCCTGAAAGAGGTAGTTGAGCGTGGCCACCGAGTAGCGCTCCTGCGGATCGAGGGGCAGGCCGGCGATGTGGATGTCGCGGGGGCGGCCGTCCTCCTCGGTGAAGAGCACCCCGGACAGCTGCGGGTAGGCGCCGGCGCCTCGGTGGGCTAACCCGAAAACGAGCAGCTCCTCCACCTGCCGCCCCGTGAGGATGCACTTGACGATGGTGTTCTCGAAGGGGAGCACGGCGTAGACATCCATCACCCGCACCGGGCCGGGTGCCACGCCGGTGCGGATGCCGCCGCCGTTCTGAAGCGCGATCTGCGCTCCCGCCGCCTCGCGCATGGCGTCGGCGATGAGCCCGCCCAGCGCGATGGGACGGTCGAGCTTCCCCGCGTCGGGGAGCCCTTCCGGCGCCATGGCCAGGGTGTCGGCCAGCTCGGGGCCGAGCCGCTCGGCGTAATGGGCGACGATGGAGGCGACCCTGGGTTCGGCGGGGCCCAGCCCCGGCCCGATAGGGATGAGCCGTCCGTCCCAGGCGGCGATGCGACGCCCGTCCATGCGCAGGTCGAGCCGCCCCAGCCACGCGCCGCGGGAGCCGGCCTCCACGAGCAGCGTTCCCTCGATCCCGTTGGCGTTCGCGTTCGGAACCCGCCGAGGCCGCTCCAGCGCCTCGTGGTCATGGCCGCCCACGATCACATCGATCCCCGGCACGGAAACCGCAAGCAGCGAGTCCGACCGCAGCCCGCAGTGGCTGAGCACCACCACGAGATCCGTCTCGTCCCGGACCTTTTCCACCCAGGGCCGCACCGCCGCGACCACGGAGTCCGCGCGCAGGCCGGGGTTGCGCGAGGGCAGCACCACCTGCGCGAGATCCTGGGTGGTCACCCCGATCACCGCGACCCTCACGCCGTCCAGGTCGAACTGCGCGAGCGGCGTGACCGGCAGCTTCTGCGCGGCCAGGATGTTCGTGGAGACCACGGGGAAGCGCGCGGGTCCGAGCATTGCCGCCAGCGCGGCCACGCCGTTGTCGAACTCGTGGTTGCCGGGCACCATGGCGTCCACCCCCAGGGCGTTGAGGAAATCCACCTCCGCGGCACCCCGGAAGAAGTTGAAGTAGGGGGTCCCCTGGACATTGTCCCCGGCATCCAGGAGAAGGGTCCGGGGCCGCTCGGCGCGGACCCGCTCCACCGCCCCTGCCAGGTACGCCGCCCCGCCCTTCCAGAGCTCCGGCTCCTCGCTGAAGGGCTCCATCTGCGAGTGGAAGTCGTTGAAGTGGAGGATGGTCAGCTCTCTCGGGGTGGACCGCCCCGAGGTCCCGGCGCATCCGGCGAGAACCAGGGCGATGGCGAGGCCCAATGCCCAGGAGGGAAGGATCCTCCCCGGGAGAGACCGCTCATCCCGCCGGATGGACTCGGATCCACCCCGGGACAGGGGGCTCATCACGCCGGATGGACTGCTCATCTTGACCCCATACCTCCGAATGGCTACTCTTTGGCTCCACCTACACGAGACAAAAGGAGGCGTCCGTGGTGAACAAGAATGTCGGTTTCATCGCCGGTGATATCTACCACCTGCTGGAGCGGGTTGGCGAGGCTTCTCTGAACGACATCAAGGAGGAGCTCAAGCAGACCCCGGCCATGGTCCAGATGGGTGTGGGCTGGCTCGCCCGCGAGAACAAGGTCCGCCTCAACAAGAAGGGCGCCGGGTACCTGGTCAAGCTCGTCCGGTGACCGATCCCCGGCTCACCGTCTCCGAGCTGGGCGAGGGCGGGCTCATCCGCCGCATCGCCCGGATCCTCGGTGCGCCCCCGCGCGGAGATCTCGGCATAGGCGACGATGCCGCGGTCGTATCGCTGCGCGGCTCCCATGCGCTCCTGACCACCGATGTCCTCGTCGAGGGGACCCACTTCCATCGCCGGTGGTTCCGCCCTGAAGAAGTGGGCCACAAGGCCCTGGCGGCCAACATCTCGGACGCCGCGGCCATGGGCGGCGAGCCCACCCACGCGCTGGTCTCCCTGGTCCTTCCGCCGGCGACTTCCGTGGAGGCTGTCGAGCGGATCTACCGCGGCATGCGCCGGCTGGCCCGGCGGGAAGGGGTGGCCGTCATCGGGGGGAACCTCGCCCGAGGCGAACGGATCTCGGTGACCGTCTTCCTGCTTGGCCGGTTCCGCAGTGGGAAGGCGCTGCTGCGCAGCGGCGCCCATGCGGGCGACAGGGTTTTCGTTTCCGGGCGGCCGGGTCTCGCCTACCTGGGATTTCGGCTCCTCGACGCGGTGCTGCCGGTCGCCAGGCGGACCGCCGCCGGCGGTCCGCGGGATCCCTGGCTGGAGGCGCCGGCGGGGGAGCCGGCTTGGCGGCGCGAGCTGCGGGCGGGAAGCCCCGAGGCCTCGGCGGCGCTGCGCAGATTCCTCGTCCCGGAGCCTCGCGTGCCTCTGGCCCGCGCCCTGCGCCGGCTCCATCCCACCAGCCTGATCGATGTCTCGGACGGGCTCTCCATCGACCTCGGCCATCTGGCGGAAACAGGCGTGAGGGTGGAGCTCGACCCGGAGCGCCTCCCCATCGCCCCGGGGTTCCGGACCCTGGCCCATGCCCTGGGCGAGCATTCCGTCCTGGCCTGCCTGCGCGGGGGCGAGGACTACGAGCTGCTCTTCACCCTTCCCCCGGCCGCGGCGGCCCGCGCCGCCCGGGAGGGGATCCTGGGGGGCGTGCGGGTCACCGAGATCGGCCGGATCGCCCGGGGTCCGGCTGGGGTCTTCGTCCCCGGATCGGGCGGCTGGACCCCCCTCCCGCCGCTGGGATTCAGGCACTTCTCCCGGCCGTAAGCTCTTACCCCGCCCCGAAAATCTAGATGAAACCGCCCCCCCGGGGGTGCTATACTCGTTGCCGGGAACACGATGCGGTGGCCGGTGGGCGCCGGCCGCGCTGTCATTGCTTGTACGAAACCGATGGGGCGTTTCCTCGTCTGTCGACGAGGAGGCGTCCCGTTTTTTTTGTCAGTCAATTGGGGGGGTGGCGGCGCCTCTTGGCGGGGTGGCCGCTGCAGCAACCGAAGGGATGGCATCTGTGACAAGGATCCTCTTTGCCGCCGCGCTTGTCGCGACGACTCTTCTGTTCCTGGTTTCCTCTCCGGCCCTGGCCGCATCCTGCTGGGATGGCGCCACCGAGGAGCAGGAGATCGGGTTCGACTTCCTGGTCCTCGGTGAGGTCCAGGGCCCCGATGACCGGGGCATCTACACCTACAGCTACGCTCTCTACCGTGTGGACCAGGGCGGCATCACCTATCGCAGCCCGAGCCATGTCTCCATCCTCTTCGGCTGCGAGGGCGAGGCGGCCTCGGGGCTGATCCTCGGCGGGGTCTCCGGCATCAGCCTGGGCGGCGCGTCGAGCGCGGTCTGCTCGACGGAAGTGGCCATGGATGCGAGCGGGTTCAACGAGCCCGGTCTTGGGGATTCCTGCCCTACCAACGGCTTCAAGCTGGAGTTCTGCGACGAGGTGCCGGCTCCCGACGGCGACGGATCCTCCTTTCCGGATGATCCGAACGATCCCGTGTTGACCATCAGCTTCCGCAGCCTGGCCTCGCCCGTCGAGGGCGCGTGGTTCCTGCAGGGTGGGCGCAACCTGGTCGGCTCGGTGGTCCCGGGTTCCGAGAAGCCTCCGGTCACCTTCCTCACCGACGGCGGGAAGCTCCTGGTCCCCTCCTGCCTGCCGCCCCTGCCCGCGGAGTCCGCGAGCTGGGGCCGGGTCAAACAGATGTACCGTTGAATCGCCCGGGCGCGGCGATCCCCAAACGCGCCCAGATGGCCGCAGGCCATCCCTCCTCGCCAACCGGACCGCCCGGGGTGATCCCCTGGGCGGTTTGGTTTATGCTCTTGGGCTTCCGAATTGCCCCAAGGAGAGAAGGCCAATGGCACAGATCGAAACCACGCAGGAACTGGTCCAGGGCGTGTACGCCCGCTCGCGCAAGAACCTCGACATCGTCCGCGGACGGCTCGGCCGGCCCCTGACCCTTGCCGAGAAGATCCTCTTCGGCCACCTCGACAAGCCGCGCGAGCAGTACCTCGCCGCCGGCGAGGCGTACCTCGAGCTGCGGCCCGACCGGGTGGCGATGCAGGACGCCACGGCCCAGATGGCGCTGCTTCAGTTCATGATGGCGGGCAAGCCCGAGGCCGCGGTGCCCAGCACGGTGCACTGCGACCACCTCATCCGCGCCCGCTCCGGGGCCTCTCCGGATCTGGATGTGGCCAACGCGGAGAACCGCGAGGTCTACGACTTCCTGAGCTCCGTCTCCTCCAAGTACGGTCTCGGTTTCTGGAAGCCGGGCTCGGGGATCATCCATCAGGTGGTGCTGGAGAACTACGCCTTCCCCGGCGGGCTGATGATCGGGACGGATTCCCACACCCCCAACGCGGGCGGGCTGGGCATGTGCGCCTGCGGCGTGGGCGGCGCCGACGCGGTGGATGTGATGGCCGGGTTCCCCTGGGAAGTGCTGCAGCCCAAGCTCATCGGCGTGCACCTCACCGGATCCATGTCCGGATGGACCGCGCCCAAGGATGTGATCCTCTGGGTGTGCGGCCAGCTCACGGTCAAGGGCGGCACGAACTGCATCGTGGAGTATTTCGGACCGGGGGCGGCCTCGATCAGCGCCACCGGCAAGGGCACCATCTGCAACATGGGCGCGGAGCTCGGCGCCACGACCTCGGTGTTCGCCTTCGACGAGAGGATGGACATCTACCTGCGGGCGACCCGCCGCGAGCAGCTCGCCGAGCTGGCCCGCGCCAACCGCGATCTGGTCACCCCCGACGCGGAGGTGGAGAAGCACCCGGAGAAGTACTTCCACCAGGTGCTGGAGCTGGATCTCTCCAGGCTCGAGCCTCATCTGGTCGGCCCGCACACGCCGGATCTGGCGCGGCCCCTCTCCGAGGTGGCCAAGGCGGTGACGGAGCATGGCTACCCGGATCGCATCTCGGTGAGCCTCATCGGCTCCTGCACCAACTCCTCCTACGAGGACATCTCGCGGGCCGCCGATGTGGCCGCACAGGCCGAGGCCCATGGCGCCAAGCTGGCGACGCCGCTGCTGGTCTCTCCCGGGAGCGAGCAGATCATGGCCACCATCGGCCGGGACGGGCAGATGGCGGCGCTGGAGAAGGCGGGAGCCACCGTGCTGGCCAACGCCTGCGGTCCCTGCATCGGGCAGTGGAAGCGGGACGAAATCCAGAAGGGCGAGAAGAACACCATCGTCACCAGCTTCAATCGCAACTTCCCCGGCCGCAACGACGCCAACCCGGAGACCCTCGCCTTCATCGCCAGCCCGGAGATCGTCATGGCCCTGGGGCT